>WRKJ01000091.1 GCA_009778135.1 Defluviitaleaceae bacterium | reverse complement strand
TTTAATAGGGAAAGATTAGATGAACTTACCTTCACGTCTTTTGTCGCTCTAATTTAAAATTATAACATAAATGTCGACAAATTGCACGATAATTTTTAAAGCTAGAAGAAAAAACATGTCTAAACGTGCTTTACCTCTCATCTGGAATGTATTCAATAATTTTTAGAATCGGCTTATCATCGATTTCGCTGATCTTATGCTGTATAACCTTAACAAGCTTTAAAATATGCAGTAATTCCGTTATCTTTCAAAGCTGATACATGTATGAAGATTTTTAAATGTACATTTCTTTTATAATCCAAATACCTGTGGTATAATAACCATATGAAAAAAGGACGTGATAACCATGAGTAGAAAGAACATTGAAGAATGGACACTCATGCATAAAAACATACCTGTAGCTGACATAGAATTAATAAAAAGGAACGCTACAATTACAGGGATCACAAAAACATATCATATATCACATGCACCCCTAGGCATCACAGAAGATAATGAGATTAGTGAAGCAAGATTAGAAAATTGGTTAAGTAGACGAGCCATCCCTGCAAGTAGAGAAAATATTGACGAGGTACTAGAAAATTTAAGAATTCAAAACACCCGAAAGCTGTCACTTAGAAGTTATGGTCTAAGTCTATCAGATCAATACTGGCTAAAGCCCTACGGATCGAATATCACATGGGATCGTGTGAATTTCTTTCAAAACAAATTCAGTAAAGACCTAGGAGAAATGATATCTGGAGAAAGGAAGATTCCATCAGAAGAACTTCCAGACGTGATTTTCTACACACCAGATTCATCAGCAGACGGCTGGTTAAAGAAAAAGTGGATCATTAAAGATAGCAAACGAATATTAATGAAAGGCGCAAGCCCATTATATAAGCAAGAACCTTTTAACGAGAAAATAGCATCTGACATCATGAAGCATCTAGGTATAAATCATGTTACATACGATCTCACCAAAAACCAAGGAGAATATTTCAGCCTATGTGAGACCTTTATTGACGAAAACACAGAGCTAGTACCAGCGTTAAACATCGTCATGCATGAGCCACAAGAAAAAGATGACACAAGACTAAGCCATTTACTCAGAGGTTGTGTAAATCTCAACATGGATCCAAAGCATATTAAGTTACAACTTGACAAAATGATGGTCGTTGATTATCTAATAGGCAATTATGACCGTCACTGGAAGAATTTCGGTTTCATCAGAGATGTAAACACTTTAGAATTTAAAGACTTCTCTCCTATATTTGATAATGGCGCATCCTTCTGGCAACACCATCCGCATGTCATAAGCAATGTTGCAACACAGACATTTAAGGAACATAAAACCTTAGATAAACAATTAGAATTAGTGACCGATCTCTCATGGTATCATCCAATACCCGAAGAAACATTACACAACATGATAAAATCAACATTAGACCAACACCCAACTATGCTGGAGGATAGAAAGGATGCAATAATCAACATGGTCATCAAACACGGAGACGATATAAACAGACTAAAAGATCGGTTGCACTTTTAACTCGCTTACAAATGATGAAGCACAAGAAAAAAGACTGCTCATGTTATAAGCAATCTTCATCGTCACGATGATGGTCTGGCTGGCAATTTTCACGATGTTTAACCCTATTTAAAACCATTCTTCGCTCTTTATAATGCCAACGCCAAATAAGCATCATAGGTCGTCATTTTATCAACAATGGTTCCATCTTCTTTAAAATCGATGATCCGATTGGCAATGGTTTGTAACAATTGATGGTCATGACTCGCTAAAAGAATAATCCCTGGAAAATCACGCAAGCCATTGTTTAATGCAGTGATGGCTTCTAAGTCTAAATGGTTGGTTGGTTGGTCTAACATCAAAAGGTTAGCGCTTGAGAGCATCATACGTGACAGCATACAACGGACTTTTTCGCCTCCTGATAAAACACGCGCTTTTTTCAAAGCTTCTTCTCCCGAAAACAGCATGCGTCCAAGGAATCCACGAATAAAAGATTCCGTTTGATCTGTCGAATATTGACGTAACCAATCAACCAATGACAAATCCACACCTTCAAAAAATTCAGTGTTGTCTTTTGGAAAATACGCTGTTGTCATGGTCACACCAAATTCAAATTCACCGGCATCTGCTTCAAGTTCACCTGCTAAAATTTGTAACAAAGTCGTAACGGCAATTTCATCACCGATAAAGGCTGCTTTTTCTCCTTTGTTAATGGTGAAGCTAATATTATTTAAAACTTTGATCCCATCCACTGTTTTCGTTAACCCTTCAACACGTAAAATATTATTTCCAGGCTCACGGTCTGGCTTAAATCCGACAAATGGATAGCGACGACTAGATGGTTCCATATCTTCAATAACAATTTT
Organism: Defluviitaleaceae bacterium; assembly: GCA_009778135.1. Lineage (GTDB taxonomy): Bacteria > Bacillota_I > Bacilli_A > MOL361 > Turicibacteraceae > WRKJ01. The sequence continues at coordinate 33,977 of WRKJ01000091.1, read as the reverse complement.
ATCCAGCAACTTCTTACGAGATGTTGCTTGTTTTGATTTTGATGCATTAGCAGAGAAGCGCGCAATAAAAGCTTGGAGTTCTTTTACTTGCTCTTCTTTTTTCTTATTGGCATCTTTTTGCAAACGGGTTAATAACTGACTTGATTCATACCAGAAATCATAATTCCCAACAAACAACTTAATTTTTCCGTAGTCAACATCACAAATATGGGTACAGACATTGTTTAAAAAGTGACGGTCATGGGAAACAACGATGACCGTTCCTTCAAAATTGCCTAAAAAATCCTGTAACCACGCAATGGATTTCACATCTAAATGGTTGGTCGGCTCGTCTAAAATTAAAATGTCCGGATCACCAAACAAAGCTTGAGCAAGTAAAACTTTGATCTTTTGATCACCGGTTAACTCTGACATTTTTTTGTCTTGTAATTCATGAGGGATGCCGAGTCCATGAAGCAATGTAGCTGCATCTGATTCAGCCATCCAACCATTTAATTCAGCGAATTCTCCTTCAAGATTGGCTGCTTTGATGCCGTCTTCTTCGCTAAAGTCAGGCTTTGCATACAAGGCATCTTTTTCTTTCATGATTTTCAAAAGCCGCTCATTACCACTGATCACGACGTCCAACACAGTCATATCGTCATATTGATAATGATCTTGTTTGAGTACTGACATACGTAAGCCTTTCGGATAATTCACCTCTCCTGAATTCGGCTCGGTTTCACCTGATAACACACGTAAAAATGTGGATTTCCCAGCACCATTAGCACCAATAACCCCATAACAATGACCTGGAATAAACTTCAAGCTTACATCTTCAAATAATTTCTTGTCTGCAAAACGCAAACTCACGTTAGATACTGTTAACATGATTTTTTTACCACCTTAATGTTGAATTTCGCTTTTAAAACACGCTTTTTCCATTGTACCATATTTTCCGTTTCTAAGCTAGACAGTAGCAACGCTTTTATTATTGGATCGATAAATCCGAAATACCTAAACGCTCTCGCACATTTCAAGCAAATAAAACAGAGGCTAACTGGTTTTTCATAAGGGTGAGGGCTTCATGTCGCCACCTGATTGATCTCAAACCTGCTGGGTACATCTGTTTCAAAGCGCAATGTTTCACCTGTCATCGGATGAACAAATTCAAGCAAATAACTATGTAACAGCTGTTGATCCCCAGCTACACCGTCGCCATATAAAGGATCTTTTAAAATGTGATGTCCCAAGTGCCGCATATGAACCCGTATTTGATGGGTACGTCCTGTTTCCAACCTGCATCTAACCAACGTTTCAGACGTAAAGTTTTCCACAACTTCATAATGCGTGATGGCAAACTTCCCATCGGGATGAATCGTCCGCTTAATAGAATCAGCAGATGGTCTTATGATCGGTGCGTTGATTCGACCAGATTGCTGTAAAATTCCACTGACCAATGCGTAATACTTGCGTTTCAAATGCTTGTTGTCCATGGTCAGAAGGTGATGTAGCTGTCGATACTTCGCAATCAAAAGCAAGCCAGACGTATCTTTATCCAACCGGTTCACAAAATGTACAGTAGACTTCAATCCGATTGTCTCATAATAAGCCAAAATGCCGTTGGCAAGGGAAGTGCCATGCTGACCAGTCGGCATCACTGGTAAACCTGCTTGTTTGTCAACCACCAATAAAAAGTCATCCTCATAAATAATCGCAAGATCCAGTTGGATCGGAACGAGTGCATGACTAACTGATTCCTCAGGAAATGTCACAGTGACAACATCTCCAACATGAAGGATAAACCGTGTCGTTTGGACTTTCCCATTCACGTCAATTTTGCCGCTTTGATGCTTGAGAACACTGATCGCTTTTTTAGATAAAGCCTGTTGTTTAAGAAAATTTCCCAGTGATTGATGGTGGTTTTTCAAACAAATCTGGTACGTTAACACGAGTGACATTATTTTCAATCCTTTTTCCAACACATCCATGCTGCATTAAAAATCTCTCGACCTTTATCAGGTCAAGAGCATTCAAACACTTACTTATAACTTTTTCAAGTCCAAAACACGACCATCTGGTCCTTTCGCTGTTTCTAAATAAGCTCTAACAGCGACTTCTTGCTCGTCTTTCATGGGCTTACACGCTCTTATTTTACTGCTATAACTAAAAATAGCTTCCGCATGCCCTGCACATCCTGGTGAGCCACAGGCACCACAATTATAACCAGGAAGTAACTCGATTAACTTTTCCATCCTTTCATCAATCTCTACTTTTAAAAACTTATCTGCAATCCCGAGAATAAGACCAAAGCAAAGACCGATGATTAAAAGTATCACTGCAGGCGTTAAAATTGTTTGTAACATATTTCCACCTCTTTCATGCTAAATTTTAAACTTACAACCACCTGTTGACTTACAACTTTCACATAGAAAGTCAGCTTCTGCACCATCTGGAACCTGCGTTTTTTTATTCATCAAAAAGACACCCGTAAAAGAACCACCTAAAGCAATAATTAAGATCAATGCGACGATTAAACTTTGTATCACTCATTAACCTCCCAACCCAAAAAATCCAAAAAATGCCATGGCCATAATGGCTGCTGTAATTAACGCAATCGGTGCACCTCGGAAACCTCTCGGCGTATTGGCTAACTCTAAACGCTCTCTAATGGTCGAAAAGATAAAAATAACAAGGGTATACCCAAGTGAAATACCTAACGCACTTGACACAGTTCCTAAAAAGTTGAACCCTCTGTCAATGTTTAACAACGCAGCACCTAAAACAGCACAATTAACCGTAATAAGAGGCAAATACACGCCCAACGCTTTATAAAGGGTTTGCATGTTTTTCTTCATATACATCTCAACAAATTGAACCAGCGTTGCAATCACAAGAATAAATACAATGGTTCTCATAAACTCCAACTGAAAAGGAACGAGTAAAAAATGAAAAATCGCCCAAGTTGCCATGGAACTCGTGGTAATAACAAAAACGACTGCAAACCCCATCCCAAGCGCCGAGCTACTTTTCTTACTCACGCCCATAAACGAACAGATCCCTAAAAAGTTCGCAAGAATGATATTCGAGACCAATGAAGCACCGATAAATATACTAAACAACTCCATCTTAACCCTCCTTACGCGACCGACTTAGCCAGCTTCGCTGTCTTTTGAGCCGTTGCCGCTTTCTTTTCTTGTTCTTCTTTAGAAAGCCTAAAAGAAAACATCACCCCGATAATTAACCCAAGCGCAATAAAAGCACCTAAAGGTTGCACAAATAAACCGATGGCAAATTGCTGAGGAAACAATCGAAGATAAAAAAGATCAAAGAAGTTCAAAGCCCCTGTCCCAATCAACTCTCGGATAAACGATAAAAGGCTCACAGCCAAAGCAAAGCCAAGACCAAAACTAAGACCGTCTACAACAGAAGGAAGAAACTTATTTTTAGCCGCAAAAGCTTCCGCTCGTCCCAACAAAATGCAATTGGTTACCACAAGCGGTAAAAAGATCCCTAATGCAGCAAATAAATTGGGTAGAAAAGCTTGGACGAGCATTTCAATGGCCGTGATTAAAGTGGCAATAATCGTAATAAAAACTGGAATTCTAACTTCATCTGGCGTAAATTTACTCACAATGGCAACCATGGCATTGGCGACAGTTAAAGCAAAAATAACAATAACGCCCATGCCTACACCATTGATCAGCGTCGCAGTCACACCTAAAACAGGACAAAGTGCCAGCAGCATTTTGAAAACTGGATTTTCCACAATGACACCTTTGATAAAATGTCCTTTATAATCAAAACGTTCTTTTGTTTTTGAACCCGCTGGGGCTACTACATCTAACGATTCCATCGCTAATTCACTACTCATTCGTTATCCCTCCGTTATCTCGCAACACGCTAAAATGTTCATACATGTCATATAAAGCATTAGAAACAAGTGCTGTTGTCCCTGTTGCACCAGAGATGGCATCAACTGGATACATCAAAGAAGCACCTACGACACGATCTATCCATTCAGGACGTTCAATCACATCACCTATCCCAGGCGTCTCACTGTGATCAAGCACATCAAAACTGGTAAAAACCCCATTCATATCAATGCCAACCAAATAAAGAATCGGACCCCAAACACCTGGAATAACTTTCGTGTAGAAAAAACCTAATGGTTCTTCATCTTCAAAAATGGCTAACACTTGAACCACGTCATCCTCATCCGCAGTGGCAAGTACTTCCGAATGCGTAGCCGTTGGAAATGACCGCTCAACTGCTGCTAAAAAAGCTTCCTCTTGAGCTGCTTGGATAATCGGTGTCGTAATTTGACTGACAGTCGCTAACGCAACCGCACAAACAGATGTAACTAAACTTAAAAAGATACCGAGATATATAATTTTTTTCATAAAACCTCCACCCTTCGAAATTTTAAAAACTTAATACCCAACTTCAGGATACTTATCCAAAAAAGTGGATGAGACTTGTAAAACCAATCACAACGACCAGTGCAACAACAAATGTGATGCCAACAGATGTGATTTTTTTATGCGTGTCTACCAATGTGACATTGGCTGTTTTTGCATCAATAAAAGGCACAAACATGTTCATTAACAAGATGGCAAAAGCCACCCCTTCTGGATGCGGCGTATTCAATCTAATCAATAACGTAAACATCGCAAGCAAAATGGCAAAAATGGCTTTCCCTTGACGATTAATCGGTGATGTGACAGGATCAGTGATCATAAAGATACTCCCATAAACAATGCCACCCGTTAAAAGATGTACGAACGGATACCACCACCCTGCACCGATAGAAAAACCATAAACCAACGTGATCACAAAGATCGTTCCCAAATAAAACAACGGAATTGCCCAATCTAATACTTTTTTATAAATCATATAAGCAAGTGCCAGTAACGAAGCAAGTCTTGCCGTTTCACCAAAAGAACCTGGAACAAGACCAAGCAACATGTTTAAAAAACCACCTTGATCCGTCATGAAACGTTGGATCTCTTGTGAATCCATCATCCAATTGACCTGACTTAACCCAACCAAAGGTGTCGCTGCTGTTACAGCATCTGGTAAATGGCCAGCCATCATTTCCGTTGCACCAAAAGCAAGCAGAATAAAAACAAGGCCAAAAGCAACGGGATTAAAAATATTTTGCCCATAACCACCAAACAACAGTTTAGCTAAAATTTCTGCAAAAAAAACGGTGATACCAATGACATAAAGTGCAATGCCCGGATGAACAGCCAATCCTAAAATTAAAGCCGTTACAATAGGTGTCCCACTCCAAGTGCGTTTCATGACCGATTGTAGCTGTACTTTAAAAGAAGGAAATTCCTTTTTATCCACCCAATCAAAGAACAGATAAAAAAGCATGTGTGCCATAACAGCTGAAGTCACAGCTGTGAACAAAATAAGAACGCCATGAAGGGCAACCGCCAGACCAAAAACTTGATGACGGTTAAAGACAGCCCAAGCCGCAACAAAAAGAAGGGCGTGGGTGACGACATTTAATATCTCAGTATTTCGTGAGATAGACTTGCCTGTATTAATACTCATATGTGTGCCTTGTTGCTTAAGCGGAAAATTCATCACTCTAATTCCTTTCTCACCCGACATGTTTGAACGTGTACCGGTTTTCGATATTAAATAAACAAGTTACTATTGGCTTTAACCTCGTAAAACCATGCTCTTTGCACGAATAGACGATTTGGTCACATTGATCGAAGATGGGCAAACAAACGAGCATAAGCCGCATCCAACACAGGCATCTGCCGCCAATGTTTTAAGCATTCCCACATCTTTATTTTTAACAGCTTGAGCCATTTGAACAGGTTGTAACCCCGCAGGGCAATGGTCAATACAAGCACCACATCTCGAACAAGGCGATTCTTCCTTTAAAGACTCAAGCAAGCATAAAAAACCATTCGTTGTCGCGGTCACAGCTAAGTCATCTGTAATAATAGACGTTCCCATCAATGGACCACCATGAATCAACCGAGCTGTTTTAAAACCAACTTCTTCCACATAACCACCGATCGCAGCAACGACATCCGCAAGCAATGTTCCTACTCTAACTTTTACATTTTGCTGGTGAACAAAACCTTCGCCTGCCAATGTCACAATGCGCTCATAAAGTGGCAACCCACTTCTAACGCTGCGCGCAAACTCAATGACAGTCGAAGAATTGACACAAAGAATGCCTAATTCTGCTGGCGTCTGATCATACGTTTTTTTAAAAAGTCTCCGAATTAAATACTTCTCCCAACCCATGGGATAAACATCATCCATTTGTTTAATTTCAACATTTGGATAGCTGTTTTCATAAGGTTTCAAAGCGTCATACAGTTCTTTTTTTCCTTTTGTAATCGCTAAAATCCCTTTCTTCGCAGAAGCAGCTTTCATCAACAAGTAAATACCATCAAAAAGCAAAGTTGCCGACGTTTTCATGTTGGCTTCATCTGAAGTTAAATAAGGCTCACATTCGACGCCATTAATCAACAGTGTTTCGATCTCATCCACATCTCGATACTTTTCATAAATGGGTAACTCGGTGCCACCTAACCCCATAACGCCGCTAAGCTGTAGTTTTTCTTTAATCTCTTCCACCGACAGTGTTGACAGCTCTTCTACAGGGTCGGCATACCGTTCTTTTTCATCTTGAAAATCATTCTCAATGACGATATGGTTGGTCTTTCTCGTTGAGACATGATCTTTTTTTTCTATGGCAAGCACGGTACCACTCACCGAAGAAAAACACGGTACTTTTAAATGATCCTTTCGCATTGCAAGTACCGTCCCAATTTTAACTTTACTCCCCACTTCTACATGAATCTCAAAGTTATCAGAATCTCTGTTTTTAAGGGGTATGGCAACAACCTTTGGCTGTGTGTATGTCTCAATGGCTTTTTGATTCGTCAACCCTTTTTTTCCATCTACCATTAGACTACTTTTCCCGCTAAAAAAACCCATCAAATCACCTTTCTTCCACATGCTGAACATGCATTTTGTCGAACTTATTGCCTTTAGTGTAAAATCTGCAAAATCGCTTTACAGCACGACCGGTTTTTAGCCCATCCTCCTTATTCTAGCATGTTTTTTAATTTTCGTCAATTGTTTTTCATTGTATTTCCCCGGGATAAAGTTAAAAACCAGGATTGACATCTATATGCTGTTGACATTCATATCTAACTTATGATAAAATGTTACAAATTTTGTAGGAGGAGTAATGTCTAACCCAAGACAAAGGCTGACTACTCAAAGCAGATGCTTGTTTTAGGGATTGGTGCCATTGTGGCTTTGGTTCCGGGACTTTCATCGGTTGGGGTAGGTACACAAAAGGCGGTTGTTGGCTGCATGGGCATGTAAATTTATGAAGCAGAATTTTGAAGCAAAACAAGTGTCGAAACAAATAAAACTGTTATTATTTGTTTCGATTTTTTTCACTTTTATGATCGTCGTTTTTACTGCAATGATGGGCTTTATCAACCCTTGGGAATTAAACGATACAGTTCTCGATATTTTGATTGCAACTACATTTCTAGTTATTTCGATTATTTGGACGAAAACTATTTCAGATATCCCTAAAATATTTTCTCGTAACATTTCTTCGAAAAAATTATCTCAAGAAGAAAGAGTGGAAAAATATTTAGAAACCATACTAAGCATACTAATCGTAATATTTGCGTGTGTAGCTAGTATTGCTATAATGTTAATACCACTATTATTTAGGCAATTTTAAGTACTTACAAACAAAAAATCAACAAGAGTAATAAAGAAAAAACATCTAACCAATGGCTGCTTTCATCAAGATTTTTTTCGGTTTTAATCGAACGAGATAAAGAATAGGCAAAAGGGTTGAAACGAGGATCATCTATCCAATTCCGTAGAAATCATCTGTGGAATTGAAGGCATTTTCATCGTTTTTCACTGCTTTATTCTCGTTTTTCACTAAACAAAACTCATTTTTCATGTTATAATGGAAGCATATGTTTTCAAACACACAGGTTTGATAAGGAGAGGTTTTAGTGTCTATTGAATTAAGTGAACAAGCGCAAGTTCGTCGCACAAAAATGCAAGAAATGTTAGCGTCAGGGTTAGATCCATTTGGATCAGCGTTCAAACGCACCCATCAAGCAGCTGAGTTGGAAAGTTTATATGGTCATTTTTCTAAAGAAGAATTAGAAGCCAAAGCAGCTGAAACAACTGTGACCATTGCTGGACGTATCATGACCAAGCGTGGAAAAGGAAAAGCTGGTTTTTCTCACATTCAAGATATTTCGGGACAAATCCAAATTTATGTTCGCCAAGATGCCATTGGTGAAGCTGCTTATGCATGGTTTAATAAAGCTGATCTAGGTGACATCATTGGAATTACAGGTGTCATGTTCAAAACCAATGTCGGCGAATTGTCCATTAAAGCGACAACGTATACCCCTCTGACGAAGGCATTGCGCCCGTTACCAGAAAAATTTCACGGGTTAACAGATGTCGAAGAACGTTATCGCCGTCGTTATGTCGATTTAATCATGAATGAAGAAAGTCGCCAAGTATTCATCACCCGGACAAAAATCATTTCAGCCATGCGCAACTACCTGGATCACTTAGGCTATCTTGAAGTTGAAACACCTATTTTACACACAACACTCGGTGGCGCTGCTGCCCGCCCTTTTACAACCCATCACAACGCATTGGACATGCCATTGTACCTAAGAATCGCAACCGAGCTTCACTTAAAACGACTCCTGGTCGGTGGTCTTGAAAAAGTATATGAAATCGGTCGTATTTTTAGAAATGAAGGCTTATCCATCCGTCACAATCCAGAATTCACATCCATTGAATTATACGAAGCGTATAGCGACTTAGAAGGCATGATGACGTTAACTGAACAGATGATCGCTCATATTGCACAGACAGTTCTTGGTCAAACGGCCGTGACTTATGGCGACAAAGAAATTGACTTAGGAACACCTTGGCGTCGTTTAAACATGGTCGAAGCCATCAAAGAAATCAAAGGTGTCGACTTTAGCGCCCAGATGACATTGGAAGAAGCAAAGACAATTGCAACATCTCATGGCATCGAAGTCCCAGCCCATTTTACAGGTGTTGGACATATTATCAATGAATTTTTCGAAGCATTCGTTGAACCTACCATTGTACAACCTACTTTTATCTATGGTCACCCTGTTGAAGTCTCGCCGCTTGCGAAAAAGAATAAGCAGGATGAACGATTTACCGATCGATTTGAATTGTTTATCGACGGTCGTGAATACGCCAACGCTTTTACTGAACTCAACGATCCCATTGATCAAAGGGAACGCTTTGAAGCTCAGCTTGCTGAAGCCCAACTCGGCAATGATGAAGCGAATGAAATGGACATTGACTTTATTGAAGCATTAGAGTATGGCATGCCGCCAGCAGGTGGTATGGGACTTGGCATTGATCGATTGGTGATGTTGTTAACCAATTCTGCTTCAATTCGAGATGTACTCCTGTTTCCGACCATGAGAAAAAAATAAGGTTAACCCAGATACGTTAAAACGTGACCCACAATCGGATCACGTTTTTCTTTTATTCTTTAAATTCAAATTCAAAATTCAATACACGGACTGTATCACCATCTACAGCACCTCTTGTACGTAGTGCTTCATCTACACCTAAGTGACGCAACGTACGTGCAAACCGTTGCACAGAAGCCTCTTGAGAAAAGTTAGTTTGATGCATGATTCGATCAATGGCTGGTCCTGTCACAGTTAAAATACCATCATCAGCTTTTGTGACCACAAATTGCTGTTCTTCCGGTTCAAATTTGTACACAACCGTCTGCTCCATATCCGCTTCATCGTACAGTCGAAATTCAGCTGTTTTCTCTAACAAATCCGCCGCTTTATACAACAATTCATCAATGCCCATTCGAGTGGCTGAAGAAATGGGAATCACACGTAAGTGCTCACGTTCTTCTTCTGTCTTTCCTTCGTACAACTGTTGTTTAAACAATTCCAGTTGTTCCTCGGCATCATTCAAGTCCATTTTATTGGCGATAATAAGTTGTGGCCGTTCGAGTAATTTATACTTATATTCACCTAACTCATGATTAATGGTCATATAATCCTCATAAGGATCTCGGCCTTCACTTCCTGACATGTCAATCACATGCAAAATAACACGGGTTCTTTCAATATGGCGTAGAAACTGATGACCCAACCCTGTTCCAGAAGACGCCCCTTGAATTAAACCAGGCAAATCAGCCATTACAAATGAACGTCCATCTGGAACACCTACAACACCTAAATTGGGGACTAACGTGGTAAAATGATAATTGGCAATCTTCGGTTTTGCTGCTGAAACAACAGAAATCAAAGTAGACTTTCCAACACTTGGAAAACCAACCAACCCCACATCTGCAAGTAGCTTCAATTCTGCACGAATGGTTAATTTTTGTCCCAGTTCACCATTTTCTGCCAATTCTGGTGCCGTGTTACGCGGCGTCGCAAAACGAATATTTCCACGACCTCCACGACCTCCACTGGCAATGACTTTACGCTGTGTCGTATCCGTTAAGTCTGCAATGACTTTGCCCGTTTCATCATTATAAATAACCGTTCCGACAGGAACCCTAACCTGCAAGTCCTCAGCATTTTTTCCATGACAACTTTTCGCCATGCCATTTTCTCCATGAGGTGCTTGAAGCACTTTACTATAGCGCAAATCTAATAATGTTGACAAGCCTTCATCCACTTCAAACACAACCGAACCGCCATTACCACCATCACCACCAGCTGGTCCACCCTTATCTATATACTTCTCTCTTCTAAAAGCAACTGCACCATTGCCACCATTGCCAGCTGCTACCTTTATCGTTACCTGATCGACAAACATGATTCAACCTCCTTTTACAGGAAAATATACTTCAACACTTTCTTACAAAATAAAACCCCGATTTTCGGGGCTTCATTGACTTATTCAGCAATTGCGTAAACAGACACTTTTTTCTTATCGCGTCCTAAACGTTCAAAACGAACAACACCATCAACTTTAGCAAATAAAGTGTGATCTTTCCCCATTCCAACACCAACACCAGGATAAATTCTCGTTCCACGTTGACGGTAAATAATCATACCAGCTTTGGTCGGTTGTCCATCTGCTCTTTTAGCACCTAGACGTTTAGATTCTGAATCACGACCGTTTTTCGTTGAACCGACACCTTTTTTCGATGCAAAAAATTGTAAATTTAAAGTTAACATATCTAGTAACCTCCTGTATCTTTATGATAATCTTATACTTCCATAACAACTGACAAATAGTCATCATGCGTGCGTTCAATGGTTTCAAGAGAAACGATCAAGCCATAAATCAACGCATTCATATCTTCATCAGCACCACAGGTATCTACACGTAAATAACCGTCACTTAGTTTAACTTTGCCTTCATCTAGACCAAGTCCGATTAACGCATTGGTTAATCCAAAAGCCACCGCACTTACACCTGCACAAACCAAGTCTTTACCGGGTTCGTTTGACATGGCATGTCCTGAAATTTCATAAGCGACCACATCTTCGCCTTCATATTTAAACTTAGCTGTAATCATCTATTTAAGCGTTGATGGCTTCAATGACAACTTTCGTATAAGGTTGACGGTGCCCTTGCTTCTTTTTATAACCCTTTTTCGGCTTATATTTAAAAACAATGATTTTTTCTCCACGTCCATGACGCTCAACTTTACCTGTTACAGTAGCACCTGCAACAAGTGGTGCTCCGACTTTCGTCTCTTCTCCACCAACCATGACAACTTCATCAAATGTGACAGTCTCTCCTGCTTCAACATTTAATTTCTCAATGTAAATCTCATCTCCTGCAGAAACTTGAATTTGTTTTCCACCAGTTTTAATAATCGCGTACATACTTGCACCTCCGAATAAATTTTAACAGTCCTCAGACTCGCCAAAGTAGGTAGCTCTAAACACGAGAGCATTTAAAATGACCCAATCTGTGCGGTTGTAGGCCATTCGCTTTAAGAAGGCACTAGCAACTAAATAATTTTACCATTTAATTGTCTTTCAGTCAATACTACTTTTCAATATAAATGATTTTATCATTATGATAACCAAGCGGGGATGATTTTATCGCGTAAAGTCGACGTCAAATTTAAAACAATCCTAAGGATCATTTCGTTATCAATGTTGATTGACTTCGTTTCATATACACATAGGAATCAAAACCTGCCCGTTTTGCATGCTTTTCCGGTAAGCGTAAAAATTCCTTAAAGCCCAATTTGTTGTAAAGGTTTAACGCCTTTTCATTACTGCTTTCGGTATATAACACGAAATCATGCGTCGAATTCACATCGAAAATATGTTTAAAAATTTGACTTGAGACCCCTTTACGCAAGTAAGACTCATCGGTCGAAACAAAACCGATGATCAATGTATTTTCTTCAAGTTCAATCGGCCAAGGTTTCTTAATCATAAATTTATTTAATGAGAAATACGCCAAATTTCCTTTTATCAAACCCAATTGTTTGATCATTTGTCTTCTATTAAGTGTCATGCCCTGTTCATCTTTTTTTTGAACACTGACCATACCGACAATTTGATTTTTATCGCGTGCAACAAAATAATCTTCGATATGAAAACTGCCATGGAGTGCCTTTCTTAATGTCGCTTTATCTTTAGAAAATATTTTTAAATGTGGATAAAAACCATCAACAAAAATTTTTGCCAAAGCATCTTGCGTATCGATCGTTGTTAGCTCGGTCGCATTTTTTATTTGAAAATTCATTTTTTCGCCTACTTTGAAAAATTGTTTAACCCTTTTTGAATGGGACGATTTTAATCACTTTTAAACATCCACCCTTTTTGCTACTTCAAGAATCTCATCGACATAGGTTGCACATAATTCATCTGTTTTGGCTTCAACCATAATACGAAGTAGCTGTTCCGTACCAGAAGCACGCACCAACACGCGACCTTGACCCGCCATTTCTGCTTCGACCTCTGCAATTTTAGCCAAAACTTCGGGATTATTTTGAACCGCTTCTTTATCACGTACACGTATGTTTTCAAGCAACTGTGGGAATGTCAACATCTCGCCTGCCAGTTCAGCTAATGACTTCGCAGATTTCTTAACGACACTTGCGAGTTGAACAGCAGACAGCAAACCATCTCCAGTTGTTAAGTAGTCGAGCATAATGATATGGCCTGACTGCTCACCACCTAAAGAATAACCATGCGCTAACATTTCTTCTAGTACATAGCGATCGCCTACTTTGGTCGTAACAGCTTTTAAATTGGCAGCTTCTACTGACTGATAAAAGCCTAAATTACTCATCACTGTCGAAACAATGACATGATCTTTTAATCGACCTTCTTCTTGTAAATAACGCCCTAAAATAAACATAATATGATCCCCATCAACGATTTTCCCTTCACCATCAACTGCAATTAAGCGATCTGCATCCCCATCAAAAGCAAATCCAAAATCGGCACCTTCGGTCACAACAACTTCTTGTAATTTTTCAGGATGAGTTGAACCAACACCTAAATTGATATTTAGACCATCGGGTTGATCCCCGATGGTAACGACCTCAGCACCTAAATCAACAAATAACTGACGTGCAAGTGCTGATGCAGCACCATGTCCTGGATCAATCGCAATTTTAAAATCTGCTAAATCGGTATCAATGGTCGTTTTTAAAAAGTTAATATACTTGTTTGCACCCATTTTGAAACTTTCAATTGTTCCAATGGCACTCCCTGTTGGTCGTGGTAACGTATCGACGACTTCATCTAATAATGCTTCAATTTCTAACTCAAAGTCATCGTTTAATTTATAACCGTCACCTTGGAAGATTTTAATGCCGTTATCTGCTACCGGGTTATGTGATGCCGAAATCATCACACCGGCTCCCACATCCAAATTTTTCGTTAAATAGGAAACACCCGGCGTCGAAATAACACCCAATTTCATGACACTTACCCCTGATGAAACAAACCCTGCAATTAATGCACTTTCTAACATTTCACCTGAAATACGTGTATCACGTCCTATTAATACTTTTGGACGTGTTTGGTTTTCCACTAATCTAGCACCTAAAACACGCCCTAATTTCATCGCCAATTCTACTGTTAATTCGGTATTTGCAACCCCTCTAATACCGTCAGTCCCGAAATATTTTCCCACGTTTTCTCCTCCTTGATTTATTTAAATCCCCATTAAGTTGAAAGATTTTAAAATCTGTTAGTTCTGCCATCTTTTCAATGTTGGCAAAATAGCTTTTGCAGATGCCAACATCTCTTCTTTTGTCATTCCTGCAACTTCTGCAAAATTGACACTATCTGCAATTGCTTCTTCTAATGTTTCATATCCGATAAACTTTCCCGCTTCAAAACAATGCTTACAGTATTCCGATGATAGGCTTCCATCAGCCGTTGTCCCTTTATCCGTTTCATTCATCAGTGGCATCGAACATGATTGACACATAACTACATGATTCTCATTCATTTTAAATTAGCTCCTTAACGTAAATTTTTCAAATTTTTGTTCGCCGTAGCTTGGTTTACAATGGTTGACACGCTAGACAAAAGTAAGTTCCTCTACCGCCCACTTTCGTTTTGATGATCAATGCGTCACATTTTGGACAAGGTTCGTCTTTTTTGGTATGCACTTGAAGAAACTGTTGAAACTCACCATTTGCGCCATGCTGTGTCGAAAAAGTCCGAATGGTCGTTCCTTTAAAAACAATCGCTCGACTTAAAATATCTCGTGTATGGTGAATCACTTTTTTTATTTCGTCACGGGTCAATTCACCACTTTTTCTCAGCGGATGAACGTTGGCAGCAAATAAGACTTCATCCACATAAATGTTACCTAACCCTGCCACGACTTTTTGGGAAAGTAACATGGACTTAATGGGCATTTTCTTCCCTTTTAAAAAAGACATGACTTGATCAACATTAAATGCTGATTCCCACGGTTCAGGCCCTAACACCGAAAACGAAGACGTTGATTCTAACGGCACCTTTTTGTCATATAAATGAAACGTTCCAAACTTACGCACATCTTCATATTTTAATGTCAACCCATTGCAAAGTAAAAATTCAACATGAACATGCTTATCACGAATGCTCGTATCCGCTCCGTAGAAAAATTTACCTTCCATGCGAAGATGCGAAAGCAAGTAATAATCGGTCAATTCAAAAATCAAATACTTGCCACGACGTTTCACATCAACAAACTTCTGACCGATTAATTGGTTTTTAAAGGTCGTCCGACTCCCTGTTTTGATCATTTTGTCATAATGAATCAGAATATCTTGTACTTCAAGTTGGATCAGCTTAGACTTTAGTACCTCTTTCACCGTTTCTACTTCTGGTAACTCTGGCATCTTCATCAACTCCACTTTTAATGATATCCAGTTACGTCTCCCAGCCCCTCGAGGTCATTTCTCAGGCTGTACTGATCACTTCGTGCTAAGTCATCCTTCAAAATGCTTGTCGGGGCTCATACGCTCGACTCCACTTTTAATTATACCATAAAGTACGAAAAAGTAAAAATAGCCCGCTGGGCTATTTTATCTTGATCCAAAGTCGACCGATCATCTTTTCTTTCAAAACAGTTCCAACTGCTTCATCACGACTGTCAAGACTATCAGCTCGGTTGTCTCCTAGCAGAAAATATTCATTTTTTTTGAGTGTCTTTTTTTGCTTAGCAAGTCCTGAACGTTGAATAGGCGTTAAACCGTAAGACTCTTCTAATTTTTGACCGTTTAAATAAATAAAGCCATTTTTGATTTGAACGGTTTCTCCAGGTAAAGCAATAATGCGTTTCAAGTAGTACTGTCTTTTTTTTCCATGACGGATGGGAAACGCGACAATTTCGAAGCGTTTAGGGTCACGAAAGCGATAAGATAGTTTGTCAATGATGATCTGGTCATGATCTTTCAAGAAAGGTTTCATAGAAGGACCACTTACTTTAGCGCGTTCTCCGATAAAGGTCGTGATGAAAAGCGCAAAAATGATGGAAAAAATAACTGAAAGTAGTAAAGCTAATACTGTCCTCATCATGCACCTCTTTTGATGTGACTACATTTTCTTTCCGATGTATAAAAAATGTTCAGCCCAGCTCATTAAGTCTTCTCGCTCACACACTTGCTCGGCAATATCAATCCACGTATTGACAACTTCTTCAGGTTGTTCATTCGTCATTTTTTCAAAAGGCGCCAACATGCCTTCCATGCCGAGAAAGTGTTGCTTTTCAAGGGGAAATCCCGACATGAAAGCCAAAGCTTCTTTTCGTTTGGTATAGTACACTTGGGTAAATGATAAGCCGCAAAACGGTTCATCTGATGTAAATTGTTGAATGCTTTTTTTCATAAATTCACTGTCTTCTAAAATTTGATTAGGTGCATTTTTTAAGTAGTATAGCATAATCGTATAAGATGAAATAAACGTGCACGATAGCGTCCCGCCTGGTTTGAGTAAGGCTAAGTTAGCTTGAACGGCTCTTTTGCGATCTTTTTCTTCTAGTAAGTGATACAAAGGTCCGAATAATAAAACATGATCAAATTTCTCTCCTTTTAACCCGTCGGGATAGCGTGCATCTAATTGTAAAGCACGAATCGACAAACCGAGCTCTTTGGATTTCTTTTTCACGAATCCGACATTTTTACTTGATAAGTCTGCCAACGTCACTTTGCATCCCATTTTGGCTAACCAAATGGCGTAACGTCCAGGGCCACCTCCCATATCTAACACTTTATCCCCTGGTTTAATAAAACGAGCTAGAAAGCGTTTAGCTATTTCAAATTCAATGGGTCTTCTGTCTAAACGTGTCCACTCCTCCTCTGTATGATCGTCATAAAATGCTTTAACCATTTTCATGGTCGTGTTCATTCCTTTCATGCAAACACCTCGTTATTCGTGTTATTAAAGCTTATGCCTGTTCAGCCAAAGTATGAACAAGTCTTTTCCACCTCGACGCCAGTCACACGACGCATTGATCATTAAAACTAAAAATGATTTACCTTTTAAGCGTTGAATCATATTCTATCAGTAGTAAATCAATTCTATCAATCATGGGCGACAAGGAATCAACGACCTTTAAGTTTTCAACCTACTGCTTTACATGCGCTAAACTTGCTAAAGGCATCGCTTTTTGACTTATGATTTGATAGAGTAGGAGTGATTTTATGTATGACAAGACAAGCATCTGGCAACAAGATACAACATATTGCAGTTCATGTGGTGGGATCATTTATTGCAATAAGAGCAGCATGTCTCCTTGCTGTTCAAAACATTCTTTTTGTCAAGGACCTAAAGGTCCTCGCGGTATCCCAGGAAAAACTGGCGCAACAGGGCCAACAGGAAACACAGGACCAACAGGTCCTCAAGGGGAACCAGGAATTGCCAGTGAAACTGGCGCAACAGGGGCGACGGGACCTGTAGGACCAGCTGGACCTCAAGGTGTTCAAGGCTTGCAAGGCGAACAAGGACTCGACGGCCCCACAGGTCCTCAAGGTGTTCAAGGACTTCAAGGCGAACAAGGACTCGACGGCCCCACAGGTCCTCAAGGTGTTCAAGGCTTGCAAGGCGAACAAGGGCTTGATGGTCCCACAGGTCCTCAAGGTGTTCAAGGACTTCAAGGCGAACAAGGACTCGATGGTCCCACAGGTCCTCAAGGTGTTCAAGGACTTCAAGGCGAACAAGGACTCGACGGTCCCACGGGACCTCAAGGTATTCAAGGACTTCAAGGCGAACAAGGACTTGATGGTCCCACGGGTCCGCAAGGTGTTCAAGGATTTCAAGGGGAAACAGGACCCGAAGGACCCATTGGGCCTCAAGGTGTTCAAGGACTTCAAGGCGAACAAGGGCTTGATGGTCCTACCGGACCTCAAGGATTACAAGGCATTCAAGGCGAGCAAGGACCTATTGGCCCCACAGGATCTCAAGGTGTTCAAGGACTTCAAGGCCCCCAAGGACCTCCAGGGTCAGGTGGAACAGGAGAAGCGGGAGAAATCGGACCGACGGGTCCTCAAGGCGTGCAAGGCATTCAAGGCGAGCAAGGACCCGAAGGACCAACCGGCCCTCAAGGATTACAAGGTGTCCAAGGCGAACAAGGACTTGATGGTCCCACTGGACCTCAAGGTGTGCAAGGGATCCAAGGGGAGACAGGACCTGAAGGACCCATCGGTCCCCAAGGCGTTCAAGGTTTGCAAGGCGAACAAGGAACTGAAGGACCAACAGGATCCCAAGGCGTTCAAGGTTTGCAAGGTGTTCAAGGACCTATTGGTCTCACGGGACCTCAAGGTGTTCAAGGTTTGCAAGGCGAAACAGGCGCTGAAGGTCCAACAGGGTCCCAAGGTATTCAAGGACTCCAGGGTGAACAAGGACCTATTGGTCCGACGGGTCCTCAAGGTGTTCAAGGTTTACAAGGCGAAACAGGCGCTGAAGGACCAACAGGATCCCAAGGTGTTCAAGGTTTGCAAGGCGAACAAGGGCCTATTGGTCCAACGGGACCTCAAGGTGTTCAAGGCGTCCAAGGCGAAACAGGCACAACCGGAACAAATGGCGTCACCGGTGCTACCGGGACAAGCCTCACATCAAATGGGCTAAGCGTTGCCAACACCATTTCACCTACCCTTACTATCACATCAGCTGGGACAGCCATTCCATTACCTACCGCTACTTATACATCATCTGGATTCACAGCCAATGGTGCAAACACCGTTTTTACAGCAACCATGACTGGAGACTACTTGGTTTCCTACACCGTTAACACGACAACACCCGTTAACAACAACACTGCCATTTATGTCAATGGCACTGCTGTCACTGGAACAGTTTTTAGCGCTTCAACCCCTTCCACAACTTACACCAACACCAGTATCATCCACTTGAATGCAGGAAACACTGTCCAACTCACCATGTTCGGCGGTAACTCACCTGTCACACTTTCTAATGGAACAGGCGCCATTATGACATTAACACAAATTGCTTAAAAAAATGCTATATCAGAATCTTTTTTAATAAAACGAGTCTTAACTTGAAAAGATTTGCCATCGGAACAAATCCAGCACCCAATTCGTCTGTTTTGACTTCAAAATCGATGATTACAGACGATTTTGCAAGCATTCAACACCCAATTCGTCTGTTTTAACTCCAAAATCGATGGTTACAGACGATTTTGCAAGCATTCAACACTCAATTCGTCTGTTTTGACTCCAAAATTGATGATTACAGACGATTTTACAAGTGTTCAGCACCCAATTCGTCTGTTTCGACTCCAAAATTGATGATTACAGACGATTTTGCAGGTATTCAACACTCAATTCGTCTGTTTCGACTCCAAAATCGATGGTTACAGACGATTTTCCAGGTATCCAGCACCCAATTCGTCTTTTTCGACTCCAAAATCAATGATTACAGACGATTTTGCAAGCATTCAGAACACCACACACAAATGAAATTGAACAAAACTGATCTCAAAGGGGATTTCCTTAGCTTGACTGCATTGATTACTGTTACAAGTTTCATGCGTTTTACGCGATTTAGGCTGTGTAAACACTTGACATAGTACCGAAAACATTGTAGAATAATGGTTGTAAACAAACTACCAAAAAAAGAGAGAAAATGATATGAAAAAAATACTTAGTCATACATGTTACGTAAAAATATTTCTATCAATTTTTTTGCTACTGTCGACAATCATTAGTTGGGTAGTCATGTTTAGAGTTACATTTTATTTAGAAGAACAAGAAATATGGTTGGAACATTTTTTGCCACTCATCTTAAATGGATTAGACGTTGTAAGACGCATCTCACCTCTCATCATTGTTCCGCTCACTTGGATTCCACTAAATAAGCAAACGTTTATTGTGGCGATGCTATATTTGATTCACATCTTCATTCATACCGTTGTTCAAGGTGGACTTTACATTTCAGCTGTAACAAATGATAGATCAATTATTTCGTTGCTTTCTGGTGCGACACGTGCTAATTCAAGCCAAGGATTTTTTCTAAATGGACAAACGCTTCTCATCTTGGATGTCTTATCAATTGTTATGTTGTCCTTTACCGCCTATATGTATTGGAGAAAATCAATCATAGCCAAAAACGAGTAGAGGGAATTAATCAAAGTTAATTCGCCCCTCTCACACCACCGTACATACTGGTCACGTATACGGCGGTTCAATTCATATTACAGTGTGCATCAGTTAAATAATGTTCTAAGGCAGAGGATATTCCCCTCTGCTTTAATCTTTTATTAGATAATGCACGATGAACTACTTTAGAATGAGCAATGAAGTTGTAGAGGAGTAGATGTCATTTATGAAGTTACATAAGAGAGCAATGATTAGTTTAACACGAAATCTCATCAAAACGATGATCACATTTTTTTTGATTCTAGCAATAGGTCTTTTGATTGGCAGTGGTTTCTTAATCAACGAAGCGATTTATCAAACAGAAAATAGTTTAAAGAGTAGGGTTCTACCTATTGCAACACTAACCACTGATACTGACGCACTTGCATTGGAAACCGAGATATGGGGGGCTGGAAATTTTGAGTTTCAATACATGCTTAATCGTGAACTTTTGGACCAAATTGGATCACTTCCTCATGTCCGTGAGTTTGATTATGCTGTTTTTAGTCACTTCCTTTTTTCAGAAGAACTTCGAAATCCTGATATTCGTGAAGTTTATCTAGATGCAGGATTTTCCGATTGGGAAGTAGACGATCTTTTTCGCAATTGGCCACCTGTGCTTTTTACTGAACCTGAATATGACTTGCTTGAATTATTTACAGTTAAAGGTGTCCGAAATCCTGATATTCTTGATTTGAGATCAGGGAGCATGCAATTAATAGAGGGGAGAACTTTTATAGAAGAGGAGATTAGGCTAGGAATTGGGGTTGCTGTGATACCTGAGCGATTTGCAGAAGAAAATCAGCTTTCAATAGGAGATATTTTTGTATTGAATTCGTTTTTTCCATCTTTTATAGGTCCGATTTATGAAAAAGTTGAGTTGGAAGTTGTAGGGATATTTGAAGTTTTGGTAGAACCCACAATCTATGATTGGGTAGCTGCTCGAAACTACCTTAGTTTCAATCAACAAATCTACGTTCCTATTTCAATTGCGAGAAATTCTTTAACCTTTAGAGATACATTTTTAGAATCAGCAACAGAGGATGAAATACTGGAAGCTTTTGGTAGTGATTTCTTTTCTTTTGAAGTTGCTCCGCTTGCTGCGGAATACCAAAATGTTCTGTTTGTTTTTGATGATTTCTCATATATATATGGCTTTCGCACGATAGTGACAGAGATGCTACCAGAATTCTGGATAGTAGATGATTTTTATCATGAGATTGAACGTGTTTCGACAATTTTTCGAGATATGAGGTCAATTGCAGATGGAATTAGCATAACAGCCTCTTTGGTTAGTCTATCATTACTTTCACTAACACTTATGCTGTTTTTCTACGATAGACGATATGAAATAAATGTTTATAACGCAATAGGGGAAAAAAGTAAAAACATTGTATTGCAGTTTATGACAGAAACTTTATTGATTTTCCATGTTGCATTTGTATGTTTCATGATTGCTTCCTATTTTATATCTTCTGAAATATCATTGCAATTAGTGTATAATGAATGGGTAAATGCGCAACCAGAAATTACGGTCATAAGTTTAGGGCGAGTTAATGATTTGAATCTGATGGGATTTGGATTTATACCTACGCTAGAGGACGTGTTGGCGAGTCATCACTTCTCTCTCGGTTTGCTTAATACGCTTAAGATTTACTTTTCTTCAATCATTATCGTTATGATGACTACATTGATTGCAATCATGTTTGTTTTAAAGAAGCAGAAACTCGTTTAAAATCTTGAATGATGATCACGACAATTAGCTTACACCTCACGGTGCACACACCTTGTGCTTCCCTAATGGTTGGTCGACGAATACCTCCGAAGCGGACTTTCATCGTCTAGAACATCGCCATGTCTGGCACACTACCACAAAAGGTTGCCTCATAATCAAGGCAACCTTTTTCTATGTTTTTCGTTTTTTTCTTCGCCAATTTTTAATCCCGTAAATCAACCAGCCTAATAGAAATAAGCTTGACATTCCTATAATAAGTAAGATACGCCAGTTTAACGGGTTGATAATCAGTTCAATCTCTGCTTCCATGTTTTCTTCGTAAGGAATACGATGTCCGCGTACAAGGAGTCGATGGGAATTAATCCCATAAGGCGTACATGTCACCAGCGTGACCAAGTCTTCGTCTGGTAAGTTGCGTAGGTTGTTGATTTCATCGGGTAGGACAACATTAATTTGATCCACTTCATAAGCAATCCGCTCATTTAAAACAGTAATAAGAAAGAGATCTCCCACTTCCAACAGTTCTAAATCAGTGAACAAGCGCGAAGAAGGAATGCCTGTATGACCGGTTAAAACAGCATGTTTTCCCAGTTGACCGATGGGAAAAGGTGTCTCTGGGATATGCCCGACCCCACGCATTAAAACGTCTTCACCAGTCCCATGAAAAATCGGAATGCGAACATCTATCGCTGGAATGTCAATCACACCCATGGCTTGATTCAAGTTTAAGATGGCATAATAATCCGGTGGGATGACACGACCACTTCCTGGAACGAAAGGGTCTTCAATTTGCCCCCCTATTAGCGACGCATTGTAAGCACGCGCACGTTCAAAATGTTCTAAAATCGTTTCATTGGGAATCGATTCAACCGCACGATGATACTGAGCTGCGATCCCTGCTTGGCTGCGACTGGCAAGCCAACTGGCCACATCAGGATAAATCATCAACCCTGCGCCAATGAGGAATAAAACAACAATCGCCAAAATCAAGATCATGTCACTTTTTTTTCTGTTCTTATTTGACGTTTTTGTCGACGAACTAGCCATGCTGATCGTCGCGTCGACGTTTAGCGATCAAGATAAGTGAAAGCGCACCTCCGATCAAAGCCAATCCGACAACCGTGAATAACATCGTACCGACGCCACCGGTTTCAGGTAAGACAAAACCACCTTCTACTTCATTGACGACACGTCCAATCACGACATGGTTTCGCCCTTCTTCAGTTACATAATTGGCACCCACTCGTACCGGCATTAAATTTGAAATCAAGCGAAATCCTTCCGGTGATTCAACTTCTTGCAAGTAATAAGTACCTGCTTGAAGATTCGGAATCATCACGCGCCCATTGACCGTTGTAAAACGTAAATTATCACCATTGGCACCGATAAGTGCAGGGATATTTCCGTCTTCATCTAAAAACAGTTCAAATACAGCACCGTCAAGCAATGCACCTGTCACGTCCACTTTTTCTACCTCAATTCCAAATAACATGTCTGTCGGTGGCACAGCTGTTGTCACACCGTCTTCTTCGTTATAATAAAGCGTTGCTTCATTCGTAAGCGGACCGAAATAAGCTTCATCAGTGGCAAGGGTCGTTTCAAAATGAAAGGTTAACCGACCCTCTGGCGCAAGCACTGCATGAGTCCCCAAATGGTTGAACCCTTCTTGCGTGAGTCCAATGGTCAATACACGATTGCTATCGACATGGTAATCGAATGCCGTTGTTGGTAACGTCGTTTCAGTGGCTGTTAAAACCCCACCCACTTCCGCCATTCGTAAATAAGTTCCGACTACGCTTCCTGGAACTAAGGTTAATCGTGGATCTAATGAATCCACAAATTCGAGTCTTGTGGCATTACCAATCAATCTTGGAATCGTCGTTTCAAGGGTCCAAGTGGCAACCATGGCTTCCAGCTCTGGGTGCCATGCTAAGTCAAGTTCTTTATTTAAATCTAAAATCGTATCTGCTTCCGACTTTGGATAGACAACCACATCATAAATCCATGATTCGTCATCTGCTGATCGTCTTGGTATCCCTACAATGAAAGGTGCAACACGGTCTTCCACTGGCGTTACCGCATGTTCGCCTTCTGTGACTAAGAAAATACCATGTGGCAACCCTGGAAAATGAGCCACACCATTGACCGTCGAATTCGTTGCACTGAAAGCTTCTGCTCCTTCAACCGGTTCAAAATTTTCTGGATGACGTAAATGCTCAGCCGTTTGTGGTGTTCCCGGTCGCAACCTAACCAATTCGATGGTGTAAGGAATACCATTCAGTGGTGTTCCTTCTGTTGGATTCACTGCTGTTGTTCCTGCAAAGCGATTAATGGTAATACTCCCTGGTTGATTAGGATCGATGCCACTTACATTGGGTTGTGCCAAAATCGGCATTGTTCCTTGTACACAGAGCATACAAGCAAATGCCAAAATGGCAACGCTTTTTATTATTTTTTTTATCATCTCACGAATTCTCCTTTAACTTTTGTGATAGTTTTAGCATACCTCAAATGGCTTGCTTTATGCATCATCGTCTCTTTTTTTGATATCTTTTGACAATTAAAAACAAACAGCACGCTGAAATCATCAAAGAAAGCCCTGCAAAAACCAAGGTCTCATTTAAGCCAAGTCCACCTAAAATAGGCAGTTCGAATTCTTTTAAATTTCCTAAATAAAACTGATCTTCATGGTGCATAAACGCAAGCACATTGTCACCTTGTGCTGTGATGGTTGGATAACCCGTTTCATCAATGGCAATCAACCAGTCACCTTGTGGTAGTCGATAACCAGCCGGTGCGCCAACTTCAACTAATCGATACGTTGTGTTTAGCCTTAAAGATGTGAAGACGACACGACCAAATTCATCACTCTCCATGCGTTGATCAAATACCCATTGATCACCTTGTGCATAGAAAAGATCAAAGACTGCACCTGATAAAAATGTGGCATGTTCAAAATCTGTATACATCAGCTCATCCATCTTAAAAAAGATAAACTCCGCAAACGTCTCATTTGGATAATTAATGTCATAGTGATTCAAAACATGGGTATCTGGAATACTACTCGCTAGCGTCGTTGGAATCCACTCATGAATGAGCTCTGGATTCACCGGTCCAACAGTCGAAAAAAAGGCACTATTCCCTTCAAAAATCAATGCTTCTGTGAGGAATAAATGATTGTATGCTGACTCAGTCAAGATGGCCGTATCTTCATAACGTTCTGAAAAAATACCACCGCCTGCATCAGCTGCATTGTTGACAATCTGCCCATGAGTCGCTGTTAAATAGGCTGATTCTTCAACATAAAAGCCACCACCATTAACAGCCACGTTGCCACTGACCCATCCATCAACCAGGTAGAAATGACTGCCACTTGACAAAAAGACACCACCACCATTGCCAAATGATCGATTATTTCCGATCATGCCATTCTCTAATTGGATCGTCCCATTAATGGCAAAAATACCACCACCGTGATCACTTTGATTTCTATTTATTTGACTTTCTCCACGAAGGACAACCGTTGTGTTGGTGGCGAAAATACCGCCACCATTGCCAGCGTCATTATCACTTATTTGACTTGAATCATTCAGATGAATGGTTGCATCCACCCCTGAAATACCACCACCATTGCCAGCATCATTGCCATCAATTCGACTTTCACCATAGAGATGAATGGTTGTGTTGGTAGCAGCAATACCGCCACCTTGCTGAGCATCATTGCCATCAATTCGACTTTCATCATGAAGGTTAATCGTTGTGCCAGTCGCAGTAATGCCACCGCCTTCTCCTGCGCTGTTCCCATCAATTCGACTTTCATCATGAAGGTTAATCGTTGTGCCAGTCGCAGTAATGCCACCACCTTCTTCTGCACTGTTCCCATTCATTCGACTTTCATCATGAAGGTTAATCGTTGTGTCGGTGGCAGCAATGCCACCACCTTCTCCTGCACTGTTCCCATTCATTCGACTTTCATCATGGAAGTTAATCGTTGTGCCAGTAGCAGCAATGCCACCACCTTCTCCTGCACTGTTCCCATTCATTCGACTTTCACCATAAAGATTAAAAATCGTGTCAACGGCAAACAGACCACCACCTCTACCCGTCGTCCTGTTGCCGCTCATTTCACTTTCATCATTAAGCGTGATCGTCGCACGTTCTGCGAAAAGACCACCGCCATCGGCGGCGCCAGGGGCCTCATTGTCATTAATGGTACTTGTACCATTTAAAGTAAGGACACGGTTACTCGCTGGACCTGTATCATTCGGATTAAAATGTAAGCCACCACCTTCTCCTGTCAGCGTTGTATTGCGATCCAAATGACTGTTATTCATCGTGAGGTGATGTCCACGATTATTCCAAAGACTAGCACCATTGCCAAAGGAGACATTATCGCTTATCCGACTGTTATTCATCGTGAGTGCTCTGTTTTCACCAGTTGGCCAAACAAAGATGCCACCACCATTGCCAGATTCTGCCCTGTTTCCTGTCACGATGACATCATTCATGATCAAAGGCAGATTAATGTTTTGATCCAGGTATAAACCACCGCCATCGCCTCCAGCTATATTATTGCGAATGACCCTTTCAAATCGAGGTTGATTCTCACCACTTTCTTCACTCATGTTAACGATGGGAATTGATGTGGTTCCATTCAAAATCTGAAATGAAACAAAAATACCACCACCATTGACAATCGCTCGATTGTCTTCAACCGTTGCATCACGCATCCTCATAAAAAAGCTGTGACCCTCCGTTGTCCCTGGTGGCACTTGCCCAACTGGCAGATGAAAAACACCACCACCGTTACTTGTTGCCACACCTTCACGAATGACACCACCGTCAAGATTCAAGTGAAAGACATTAGAACGTTGTGCCACTGCACCACCTGATGCCACTTGTAAATGGGGTTGATAATTAATACCACCACCATTTTGTACCGTTGTCCCATAAATGACGCCGCCACTTATTGTGAATGTCACTTGGTTGTTGCGTGTACCCGTGGTCGCACCACCACCTGAGATCATACTTGGAACAAAATCGACACCTTGTCCAAGTGTTCCACCGCTCATCGTAAAGTTTAATGTATTCGCTCGTATACTTTCACCTCCCGTTCCACCTGATGAGGTGAGTGTCGGATCAAAGACGAGCCTTTGCCTAATCAACGCTTGATCTGATAAGTTGAATTGAAAGCTATTTTCTCTAGCAGCTGTTGTTCCAGTTCCTTGGATGGCAAGAAGGGGTTCGACTATCAACAACCCAATCTCTGCTTCACCGCCTATATTGAGCGTCATGGTATTGCTCGTATTCCCTGTTGTGCCATTTTTTGTTTGTGTCACATTCGGAACATAACTAAGCGCATCAATGATCGCAGTTCCTGAAACATTCAAGTTGTTGTTAGGTAAGGTGCTCTCCACTGTTCCGGCAATGGTATTGTTAACAACTGGTGCAAAGTGGATCCCTGGAAATTGACTTGCTAAGTTGTTACTTACTTCGCCACCTGTCATATTAAAAATGGGAATAAGTGCTGCTGTTGCAGCCGCATCAGGTGCAGCCGTCCTCGTAATGCCCACACCACCACCAAAACCACCAGCCGTATTATGATGAATGTGACCTCCTTCGACACGCACATGAATTGCCGTTACACCCGTTCCAGTTACACCAATGCCACCACCGTGACCTGTTACTGTGTTATGATGAATGTCGCCATCCGTCATAACAAGTGAACCGCCAGACAAAAAAACACCACCACCATTAACAACAGTTTGATTTCCTTCACCGCCATGATCATGAATGCTTCCACCAGCTAACCGAAACTCACCGTCGCGAATGTAAACACCGCCACCACTTCCACCTGTAGTCGGAATGAAGCGATTCGCATGAATTTCACCGCCATGAACAATCACTTGACCCCCAAGAACGGCGATGCCGCCACCGACCGTATTAGCTGCATTAGCCGTAATTTCACCGGCGTGTAAATGAAAATAGCCACCTGTGACGTGGACACCACCACCCACACCAAGCACACCACCACCTGTTGCAACATTTTCCCTCAAAACACGGCTTCGGTCCATGTTAACAGTGCCATTCGCCACCGAAATACCGCCACCATTAGAAGCACTGTTATTATAAATATCTCCACCATACCAGTTAAAGGTCCCATTAAAAACGCGAACACCACCGCCATTACGGCTGGCATCATCTGCTTGAGCCATTCCCGCTGCATTGGTGACACCTGCTCGATTACCCCTGATCACACCACCATGCATATTAAAAATCGCAGTCCCATTTCCCAAAAGGACGCCACCGCCTCCGCCACCTGGGCCACCTAAACGGGCAAAGTTCTCCTCGATCACGCCACCATGCATGTTAAAAATGGCATTCCCACCTGTTAAACCGACACCGCCTCCGCTATTATGCGCCGCATTGTTAATAATTTGAGCACCTTCTTGCATCGTGAAACGTCCATTTAGTTGCAGCTCAACAGCTCCTGAATTATTATCCGATGACGTATTTCTAATCACAGTCCCACGACAAAAAACCACATGACCACCACCACCTGGTGAAATCAACGTACCATTGGGAACCGATCCACCCGCTGCTCCTGCTGTCACAGATCCATTTTCAATCGTAACAGAACCGCCGCGCGTTCCACCTGCTGCTGTTTGTGAAGCTAAAGCAAGCGGTGCAGGTGGATTCGCTGGTGTTCCCTGAGCACCTGTAGAACCATTTTGGAGCACAATATTTCTAAAGACCAGAGCTGTTCGCTCATCACCGTCGCCACGCACCCGAAACATCCGTGACACACCTAAACCATTGGTGTCCGTGATGACAATCCTTCGATCATTAGGCTCAATAATACTCGTCGTTGCGACTTGATGTTGTCCGATCAACACGACCGTTGCACCTGGGCGTATGCCGACTACCGAACCACTTCCCGCTGTATTTGTGACACCATTACCTGTAATATCACCAGTATTAATATGAAAAGGAATAATAATATGGGTAATTTCTCCTGCTGGTGCAGCAATAATCTCCTGTCTCAACCTGGTATACGCAGTCCCTGCTGGCGTCGCTGCTAAGGTCACCACACGATCTGGCTCATCATACCAAATATAAGCATTTTCTCGATCTTCTTCCGAAAAGAAACCTTGCGTACTCATCCACCCAGTTCCCCCGACATCATCTTCAACCGCTTCAATCAACCTGTCTTGATCATCTTCTAAAGCATCAACTGCTTCACCTTCATTCACTGCTTCAAGTAAGCCCACATCATCTTCATAACCACCTTCTTGAGCCCAAACAGTCATGACCCAACCCATTATAAAAAAACTGACCGTGAACATAACAAGCATTAACTTTAACTTCTTCACCTATTCGTACACTCCTTCTTGATTTAAAAACACATGATGATTAAATCATGCACCATTCGATATCATTTCATACCTTAAAAAAAGAAATTTTAACATGTTATCAAGAAAATAAACACTGGGCGACACATCTTTTTATAAAAAATTGATGCTTCATTTTATATGGCTCTAACATTAAAACGCCCAATGAATAGATTTCGGAAATTTTTCGTTTTCCTTCGTCTATTTCATTGGGAGTGTCTCATAAGTGAAGCATATTTAATAAATACGTTTTTATTTTGTCGCCTTATCCGAGGATCAAACTTTTCCTTGCCAACCCCTTCTAATCAATGATTCGTTATAAGCTCTTTATGTAGAGATATATGAAAGAAGGGAGGCTTACGAGCCCAACACCTAGTGTCGTAAGCGGTGCTAGTCGTCTAAAAAATTGATTAAATACATGATCATTAAAAATATGATTGACAACATAAGGTGTGATGAACATTAAAACAAGGCATATAGAGAGAATAGAAACATAGCCAATGAAATGCCACATGAAAAATGCCCATCTTATTCTTCTTTTATCAAGATAATAAACTTCTAAATAGTTAAACTTTTCTTTCAAAGCTTTGTGAAATTCAGAAGCAAATAGCAAACCAAAAATACCAATTGCACCCATTTGTAAAAAGCCCCTTCGATAAAGAACGCCCATCGTTTCACGATTTAAAGACATCGTCCATGCAGATGCATAGGTACTTGAAAAGAATTCACCATTTGGGAATTGAGTCAGGAGTTCTGTTAAAAGTTGCGCTTCTTCACCAGGCATTGTGACAATAAAAATGGGTTGAAGTGGATAAGTTAACATGTCATTTATCCCGATTCCTTCATCAGTGAAGCTACTCAGGAAACCATCAAAAGTTTCTTTTGAAAACGTATAAAAACCAAAGTTTTCAGATGTGTGATGTGAGATAATTGAAAGATCGATTCCATATATACCTACAATTGTATGATTAATCTGATTCAAGTCAACAACGGCGCCTATCGCATTTTCTATCTCATTTTCATTAAATCCAAAATGGGTACGCAAAAGTGCTTCTGATAAAACAACTTCTCGTTCATTATCTTTCGGGAAACGCCCTTCTTGTAAAAAATCATGTCTGAGTAACTCATGTCCAATGGTGTAACCCCCCCAAATCATGTCTGGTGGATTAACAATGACAACATCAGATAATAATTCGTTACGATAGATCAAATGATGAATATCACGCCAATACGTACTGTCACTTAAGATAATATCTGAAACACCATGCATTTCTGCAATGTCTAAAATTGATGAAAAAGGAACAAAAGGAGCTTGATCGACGATATCAATGGTCAAGTTCAATGACTCTGAAACACGCCAATTCGTTTCTTCGAAAAACCACTCCCAACCTGATGACACAAAGATAATATCTTCATCTGGTAGCGGTATATTCCCATAGTTCGGTTCGATAAATAGCTGATTTAAAATAAAAGTCGCATAAATAATGAGTAGATAAAATATTAACACAAAGATATTTAAAGGATGAAAAAAAGATGACTTAGTCATTTTAAAAGGTGAAAAAGGAATCCGTTTAATCTCTTTATCATTCAAATGAGTTGTTGATGAATTTTCTTTGATTATCTTGACGTCCTCTTTAGTAAGTTCAATTTGAGTTGCTTCTAACGCCAGCAATCTACTATCATGGGTAATAATGATGAAAGTGCGTTCATTCTTAAAAGATTCAATCATCTTCTTTAATTGTAAAGTAGATGTGTCATCTAAGTTGTTTGTCGGCTCATCCAAAAAGATATACGGTGTGTTCTTTAATAACGTATTGATAAAAGCAATTTTAACTTGTTCTCCACCACTCAAATCTGAAAATTTAGTTTTTAATACATTGACATTCAATTCAAATGCTTTAAAATAATGTGACAAGGTTGCGCTCTCTTCTGAATGCGTTTCGATTAGATAATCTTCAATTCTCAATTTAGGAGCTGCGATATTTTGTGGTAAATAAGCAAATAATGATTGTTTGCTTTGATCATATGCTTTTTGATGGGCTTCATTCACAAACGACAGCCCATTATTCAATTCATAAAGCAATGATTCTAATAATGTTGTTTTTCCAACACCATTTTCTCCACTGATGATATAAACACCTTTTTGGCTAAAATCCAAATTGATATTTGAAATTTGGATTCGATTGTTCTTAAGTGTTTTATTTTTAATGATCATACAATTAGACTCCTTTGAACGTACATATGGCTATCTGGATTCCCAGCGATAAATCGATTTTAAATTGAAATAAATAAGTATTCGATTCATTAATTGACTCATTATTAACGCAGCTATCATCGAAAGGGCCGGTGCGTAGCCAACGAATGTTTGATACAGTGGTGTACCTATTAAAAAAAATGTGTTTCCAAACAAGATCGTCATCACAAGAAGTAACAAGATGATTCTAGAATTAAGTTTTTTCAAAATTTTCACGCGAACTTCTGAATAATCAAAGCCATAATGACGTAAAATAGTCATTTTTTTTCTATTAACAATTGAATATAAGAGACTACTAAACGTATTACCCATGAATAAAAATAATCCGATTGTCAGTGACTGATTTAATAAAGTGTCATGAGAAGAAAATATCAAAACTTGATTTAAAATGCTAATAATTTCATTTGATCTTATCCAATAGTTACCCCCAGAAATACGCTGAATATAACGACTTTCTAAAAACTGCCAAAAATCAATTTCTTCAGACAAGATCAAAACAATGTAAGTTGCACGCAAAGGATCATTCCGACTATTATAACGCTCCCTTAGTAATGATGTCGCTTCAAAATAAAGGGCTGGTTCCATCACATAAGCTTCCATCCCATTATTAAAATTAAAATCATCTGTAAAGATAGTCGACGAATCAATAAAAACAGAGCCAACTTCATACCCTAATATATCCGTCGCATAAATTTCTAAAGGTTGTAAAAAACGTCCTTCATTAATTTTTCGATATTCAAGTACAAATTTTTCAAAATCATCACTCGGTGGCAACTCCAAGGTAAATGTAAATGGCATATGAATGATACGATCAACATATGCTTCAATTTCATCTCGACTGGGAATCAATGCAGATGTCTGTATAAATTCAATAAAGCTAATCGGTAAAGCCGTGACTAAGCTATCTTGTCTCACTGTCATAGGACTCATAATATCTATTTGATTCTCATTTATTTCATCAAACTGCATCACATAATGAGCGTTTGCTTCTTGTATCATGCCATGACTATAAATAATGGCAGTAGCTGTTAACATCATCATCATAAAATTGAAAGTGAAAACTTTTTCTATTTTATTAGCACCAAATTTAGAGTTGAAAGTTGTAAAGCCTGATAGCGCTCTTATGAGAGAAGATAGTGCGCTGCATAAAATCTTTTTAAAAGAGGGTTCCTGATTTGTTTTGATACTTTTTTCATCACACGCAGGAGATGTTTCCCACGCCTTGATTGGATCGATAGAGGTTTTCGTATCAGCATGACTTAAACCTATTTTCCTGTTTTCTATGACATAGTTCACATGAGCGATTTTTTCAACCCTGTCATCATGTGTCACAATTAAAAATGTTTTATGATCACAACAGTTGATCAATAAATCAAGTAAGATCGCTACTTTTTCAAAATCCAAATCATTCGTCGGTTCATCTATTAAAATAAGCGGTGCATCTGATAATAAACCTCGAATAATGGAGATAATCCGCTTTTCTCCCCCGCTCAAGTTCTTTGTTTTAGATGTGAGTAAATAAGCTAAATGAAACATATCAAACCATTCTGTCACTTGATCAACTTTATTTTTGGTCTTAATCGTTAAAGAAACATTTTCTAATGTTGTGATAGTCGGAATAATTTCATCATTTTTCTGTGAGATCAATGTACTATTGGGCAGTTGATTGTGGAAATAAGATAAAAGTAAAGATTTTCCAACGCCATTTTTGCCCGTGATGACATTAATTTTATTAGGAAAAATCTCAATTTCTCCAGCCTGTACATATAAATTGTTTTTAATCGTAATATCCTTGAAGTTTATTTTCAAAAAAAGCCTCCTATACAAGAAATCTTTCTAAATTTAAAATTAAGTACCTCATGAGGTACTTAATTTATCATTGAATAAAAGCGAAAAGCCTAAACGTGTTAGCAGAAGCTCGTGGCGTATCACGTACCATGTCAACTCGGAACTGATTAGTAAGTGTTGCATTTTGTGTTCCCAGCAAAACGTTAGTACTAGAACGAGCATTATTAGTGCTAATTGTTATCGTAGCAATTCGCGTCATTGCACCGTTATTTAAAGCTCTTCTAAGTCCGTACGTTGTCGGCGTACTTCCCGCTATCTGTGTACCAGCCGCTCTTATATTCCCTCTGGAAGGGCGAAATGTAATCTGGCGTGAATGTGTTTGATGAGCAGAAAAAACAAAATCTGTTCGTTCTGGATGAGATGCAGAGCTAATATGCACATTAACACCTTGTAAGATCGCAAGCGTTGTTGCAACGACACCAACAACACCAATTAATATTTTTAACATCGCAAATCCTCCTTATTTTGTTATCTTGAAAGATTTATCCTCTTCTCCAGCAGATTTTCTTTCATTAACAGTCATTTTATCAGATTATATTTCAAAAGTCAATCATTTTCTTTCATCTATCACGTTCGTTGCATAAAAAGTTTAAACAGCAAGATGTGTGAAAACATCAAAACAAAGCT
>WRKJ01000090.1 GCA_009778135.1 Defluviitaleaceae bacterium | reverse complement strand
TTTTAAGTGATAAGGAGAGGAGAAAAATGTTTGCAGAAGTTTATTCGTATGACAATGAATTGATGTATGTCGGTAGGCAAGAAGGGCGGCAAGAAGGGTTAATTGAAGTTGCTCGAACCAGCTTAGCTAACGGACTTGATATCGACACGATTGCTTTAATTACCGGACTCGACCTTGAAACGATTAAAAATTTAAATGAAGCATGAGCACATAATGGCGTGTGCTTTTACTTTTTAAGCATTTTACAAACAACAAATGTAAGCGAGCAAAAGCCAGACCTACTTGTCTGGCTTTCTTCTTATTTTAAGTTTGCAATCATTTTTTCTGTAAATTCAGCGGTTCCAAGCATGCCACCTAAATCTGTTGTCAACGCGCCATTTGATAAAGTTTTAGCTAAGGCATTTTTAATCAAATGAGCGACCTCAGGCCAACCGATGTAATCAAACATCATCACACCTGATAAAATTAAACTTGATGGATTGGCTAAATTCTGTCCCACAATATCGGGAGCCGTTCCGTGAGTCGCTTCAAATACAGCATGACCGGTATCATAGTTAATATTAGCGCCAGGCGCAATGCCAATACCACCCACCTGTGCAGCTAATGCATCTGAAATGTAATCACCGTTCAAGTTCAAAGTGGCAACCACATCAAAGCTTTCCGGATTTAAAAGGATTTGTTGCAAGAAATTGTCAGCAATCACATCATCTACATAAATACGACCTGAAGCTAAAGCACGCTCTTTCGCATTTTCAGCTGCTTCAAGACCACCTTGTTTTTTGATATAGTCATACATGGACTTCGTAAAAGCATCATAGCCTTCCGCCACTTCATAACCCCATTTACGGAAGCCACCTTCTGTAAATTTCATGATATTTCCTTTATGAACCAGTGTCATCCGTTGCTTCCCATTCGCAACCGCATACTCAAAGGCTGCTTTTACCAAACGCTTCGTCCCTTCTTCACTTACTGGCTTAATGCCAATGGCTGACGTTTTTGGGAAACGAATTTTATTAACGCCAAATTCTTCTGTTAAAAAGTGAACCACTTTTGCCACGTCATCTGTCCCTTGATCAAATTCAATCCCAGCATAAATGTCTTCTGTATTTTCACGAAAAATGGTCATGTTAACAGCTTCAGGCTTTTTCACAGGTGCTTCAATCCCAGTAAAATATTCAACTGGCCTTACACAAGCATACAAGTCGAGCTGTTGACGCAGTGCCACGTTAACCGATCGAAATCCTTTACCAACTGGTGTTCCAAGTGGCCCTTTGATCGCAATTTTGTGCTTGCCAATGGCATCCAATGTCGCTTGTGGTAAATACTCACCTGTCTTTTCAAATGCTTGCTCCCCAGCCATGAGCTCCAACCAGTTAACCTGTTTTTCCCCGCTGAATGCAAGGGCAACAGCTTCATCAAAAAGCTTTTTGGCATGAGAAAAAATTTCTTTACCGATACCATCCCCTTCGATATAGCCGATGGTAGGATTGTTTTTATTCATCTTTACTTCCATGACAACAACTTCTCCTTTTATAAAAATAGTGTTTGAGAGAAAATTTCTTTTTCAACCCTATCAATGATTGGACGCTTTTCACTACCCAGTCCATCACTCATACCTGCTTCACTTCAATTTCTTCTTAATGACATAAGGCATAATCCCATCGTTGGCATAGTATGCTAAATCAACCTGTGAATCAAAACGCAACTGGACTTCAAATACTTTCTCATCAGCCGTCACTTTCACCTTTTGACCAATCTGTGGTTCAGTTGGCAACTCAATGTGATAGGTTTCTTCTCCAGTTAAGCCTAATGTATCAGCCGTTTCACCCTCTAAAAACTGTAAAGGGACAACACCCATCATGACCAAGTTGCTACGGTGAATCCGTTCAAAACTTTCGGCAATCACCGCTTTCACACCAAGTAATTTCGTCCCCTTAGCTGCCCAGTCACGGCTTGATCCCATTCCGTAGTCTTTACCTGCTAACACCACAAGTCCAGTTCCCGCTTCTTTATGCTTCATGGCGACATCATACATCGGTAAAACTTCGTCTTTAAATTGACTAAATCCACCTTCGACACCTGGTGTCAGTTGATTACGAATACGCACATTGGCAAAGGTTCCACGCGTCATCACAACATCATGTCCACGGCGTGAACCATATGAATTAAAATCCAGTAACTTGACGCCATTTTCTTTTAAGTAAAGGCCTGCTGGTGAGTCAGGCTTAATGGCACCTGCCGGTGAAATATGATCTGTCGTGATCGAGTCTCCAAATTTAGCCAGCACCTTCAACCCAGAAAGACCCGTGGATTCTGAATCAGTTCCTTTTAAATGGTCGAAATAAGGTGGGTTAGAAAGATAAGTCGACTTTTCGGGCCACTCATATACAACACTCGTTGATGTCTCAATTTTATTCCATTCTTCATTGGCGTCAAAGACAGTTGCATAAGATTCAGCATATAATTCTTTCGTCACATACTGATTGACCAATGCTTCTATTTCTTTAGGATCTGGCATAATATCAGCTAAGAAAATTTCTTTTCCAGTTGGATCTTGCCCTAAAGGCGTCATCGTCAAATCTTTTCTCACACTGCCAGCCAAAGCATAAGCCACAACCAATGGTGGGCTTGCCAAATAATTGGCTTTAACCAAAGGATGAATACGGCCTTCAAAATTTCTGTTACCACTGAGTACACTGGCAACAATCAAATCGTCTTTTTCAACTTTTTCTTCCATGACAGGTAGTAACGGGCCCGTATTTCCAATACATGTCATACAGCCATAACCGACCACTTGAAAGCCAAGCTCATCTAAATACGGCATCAAACCAGCTTTTTCAAGATACGCAGTCACGACCTTCGAACCCGGTGCCAAACTTGTTTTGACATGATCTGGCACTTTGAGACCTTTTTCCACTGCATTTTTCGCAAGGAGACCCGCTGCCATCATCACATATGGATTGCTCGTATTGGTACAACTTGTAATAGAAGCAACAGCAATTTCGCCGTCATTTTCTTTTAACGCACGACGACTTTTGACAAAGGATTCAAAATCACGACTTAAATCAGGTAGTAACACCATATCTTGTGGTCTCGATGGTCCTGATAAACGGACCGTAATGTCATCCATATTAATGGTAATGATTTGACTGTAAGTCGGTTTCTGTGCATCTCGGTCGTAGAATAACTCATTCGCTTTTGCATACGCTTCGACTAATTGAACATGTTCCTCAGAACGATTTGTCTGTCTTAAATAGTTCAAACTTTCTTCATCTATCGGAAAATAACCACAAGTTGCCCCATATTCAGGTGCCATATTGGCCACTGTTGCACGGTCAGATAACGTTAAATTCGCTAATCCATCACCAAAAAATTCAACAAACTTCCCAACAACTTTCGCATCACGTAACACGTTCGTTACGGTTAAAGCGAGATCAGTTGCGGTTGCAAATGTGCTTAGCTTACCTACCAGTTCAACCCCGATTACCTCAGGTACCGTTAAGCTACTTGGTTCGCCTAACATCACAGCTTCAGCTTCAATACCGCCAACACCCCAACCTAACACGCCAATCCCGTTAATCATGGTTGTGTGACTATCCGTTCCGAAAACACTATCTGGAAAAAGAACGCCATCTTTGTGTGTAATCACATCACTCAAATACTCTAAATTCACTTGGTGAATAATCCCTGTTGCAGGTGGCACCACTCTAAAATTCTCAAACGAACCTTCTGCCCACTTTAAAAATTCATAGCGTTCACGGTTGCGCTCAAATTCTAATACCGCATTCGCAACAAGGGCTGCACGACTACCCGATTGATCCACTTGAACAGAATGGTCGATGATCAAATCTACAGGAATTTCAGGGTTGATTAAAGCAGGATTACCACCCAATGTTTTCATGGCATCTCTCATGGCAGCTAAATCTACAACCGCTGGTACCCCTGTAAAATCTTGCAAAACGACACGACTCGGTAAAAAAACCGTTTCCTCTCCCGTTTTACCAGTTGAAAAAGCACAGACTGCATCAACATGTGCCTGTGTAATGGATAATTCATTTTTTTGACGCACTAAACTTTCTAACAACATTCTCAAGCTATACGGCAGACGTTTGACACCTGAAATATGCGTAATATCGCAATACTGATACGTTTTCCCTAAAATATTTAATGTTTTCATCTTTCTGCCACCTACCTGTTAAAAATACCTGTTTTTATCGCTCATCCAACTCAATGTATGCTTTCGATTCTGCGACACTCGCATAAGCAGGTCGAATAATTTTATTCATATTAATCAATTCTTCCATCCGATGCGCTGACCAACCCACAATCCGCGCAATGGCAAAAAGTGGTGTGTAAAGTTCTTCTGGTATACCCAAAACTTTGTAAACAAGACCCGAATAAAAATCAACATTTGGAGAAATGCCTTTATACGTTTGATGTTTTCTTAAAATCGCTTCTGGTGCTAATTGCTCAACTTTTTCATAGAGTCTAAACTCTTCTTCTAATCCTTTTTCTTGCGCAAGGTCAGTCAAATACATTTTAAAGACTTCAAATCGCGGGTCACTTTCCGTATAAATCGCATGACCAATGCCGTATAACAAGCCTTTCTTATCAAAAACTTCTTTATTCAAAATTTTATCTAAATAAGCCGCAATTTCATCATCGTCATCATGGTTTTTTACATTTTTCTTAATATCATCGAGCATATAAGATGCTTTAATGTTGGCACCACCATGCTTAGGTCCTTTTAAGCTAGACAATGAAGCGGCAATGGCTGCATAAGTATCTGTTCCACTTGAAGTCACAACATGTGTCGTAAAAGTAGAATTATTCCCACCACCATGCTCCATGTGCAAAATAAGGGCAATGTCTAACACCTTTGCTTCCACATCTGTGTAGCTTTTATCTGGTCTTAGCAATCTTAAAATGTTTTCAGCTGTTGTTAATTTGGGATCTGGGTAATGAATATATAAACTCTCACCCTGTTTACCATAGTTATATGCGTGATAAGCATAAATGGCGAGTAGCGGAAATTGCGCAATTAAATACAAAGATTGGTCCAGCACCTTTTCAATTGAAATATTCGCTGGATCGTCATCATAACTTGCTAATGTCAAAATACTGCGACTCATGGAATTCATCACATCTGCCGATGGGCTCGGTAAAATGACATCGCGAACAAAAATTTTCGGAAGTGCTCTTTTCGCTGCTAGAATATCACTAAACACTTGCAACTCTTCTTGAGTTGGCAACTCCCCAAATAAAATAAGATACGTCACTTCTTCAAAACCGAAACGATTTTGTGCCCGTAAATTTCCGACAATATCTTTCACGCTGTATGTCCGATATTCAAGCACACCCGG
Organism: Defluviitaleaceae bacterium; assembly: GCA_009778135.1. Lineage (GTDB taxonomy): Bacteria > Bacillota_I > Bacilli_A > MOL361 > Turicibacteraceae > WRKJ01. The sequence continues at coordinate 29,410 of WRKJ01000090.1, read as the reverse complement.
TATTTGATTACCGTCCTTATCAAATCCTTCAATTTTTGAAATATTTGTTAAACCCGCCATCACACCTTTTCCATTATGATCACGCAAACCTTTTTTAACATTAAATTTCTGGTAAAAGGCCCCCGGTATCTTCGTATTTTTCATGATCTTTCCTTTGTATATTTGAAGCATCTCAGTCATCTTAATACTCACCGCCTTTAGAAGTTTTTTATTAAAAGAATACATGATTTTACATTTAACTTCAATAGATTATCATCAATTCCTTCATTAGCTTTACGTTTTCATTTCGTTATAGACACTTAATGCGGTACCGTTCTAAAGTTTTTTAGCATAACCTGCTTTATTCTCTTGTTTAATGCGGGCAATTGCCAATGCATCTGCCGGGACATGTTTATTGACTGTCGTTCCCGCTGCAACATAAGCACCTGCACCAACAGAAACAGGCGCAATTAAGTTGACATTACTCCCAATCATGGCATCTGCACCAATCAACGTTTGATGTTTCTTCTTCCCATCATAATTCGCTGTAATGGCACCACAGCTCATATTCACACGATCACCAATTTCAGCATCACCCATATAAGACAAATGTCCTGCTTTAACCCCTTCGCCCAAGTCGGACTTTTTAATTTCCACAAAGTTTCCGATGCGAGACTTAGCACCCACTTTAGCTTTGGCTCGAATGTGCGCATAAGGACCAACTGTTACATCACTTCCAATTTCAGAATCAGAAATAAAAGAAGCTTGAATGTGGGCACCTGCACCAATTTTTGCATTGAGCAACTGCGACCCCATGCCAATAAAAGCATCTGTTTGAATGGTTGTCTCGCCTTTTAAATACACATTAGGCTCAATAATGACATCAGCAGCAATCTGCACATCTGTTTCAATGTACGTTGTGCTTGGATCAATCAGCGTCACCCCATTTTTCATATGTTGCGCATTAATCCGATCTCTCATGATCTGGTTCACAGTTGCTAATTGAACCCGGTCGTTAACACCTAACGTTTCTTCAAAGTCATCCGAAATCAACGCTTCAACCTGATCTCCCATCTCACGTATCATTTCAACCAAATCAGTTAAGTAATATTCACCTTGCGCATTGTTATTTCCAAGCTTCAAGAGTGCTTTAAACAAGGTCTGATTGTCATAGCAAGCCACACCTGTATAAATTTCTTTGATCAACAATTGCTCAGGCGTTGCATCTTTTTGTTCGACAATACGTTCAACCTGTCCAGCTGTATCACGAACGATACGTCCCAGTCCAGTAGGGTCATCAACAATTGCAGTTAACAATGTCAGCTTAACACCCTGTTGTTCATGCTGTTGAAACAATTTCTTTAACGTTTCAACAGTCAATAAAGGGCCATCTCCATTCATGACCATTGTCGTTCCTTCTAAACGAACCAATGCTGGCTCAGTCATCATCACAGCGTGCCCAGTTCCAAGTTGCTCAGATTGAAAGGCATACGCACAACGATCACCTAAACACGCTTCTACACGTTCAGCTTTGTGACCTGTTACGACAACGACCTTCTCCACATCTGCACCTTCAAGCACACCCACCACATGCTCAATCATCGCTTTACCCATCACTTCATGTAACACTTTCGGCACATTAGACTTCATCCGTGTCCCTTTACCTGCACCCATTACGACACCATAACGCTTCATCAAACCAACTCCACTTTAAAATTTATCAATACGTTGACGAAAAGAACGTCATACCCCCCAACCTTCCTCAATGATCAGTTTCATTGAAAAATCAACGATGAAATTTTAATCATACACATTTTTCGATAAAACGCCACACCGTACTTCATAATATGAGAAAAGCCCTCTTCTTCTAGTTCTTTTACATACTGCTTTTCTTTTATTTGATGAAGTGCATCCAGACTTTCCTTGGGCAATTGTTGTAATTTATCTGCTACTTTAATCTCAATAACAATCGCTGGCTTTCGCATATCTCTCGGTCGTAAAAACAAATCTCCACGCCCATTCCCTGACTCCCTATTTGACTTTGCGACATAACCGTTCATTCCTTGTAAAATACCTGTTAGAAATCCATGGTAAAAATTTTCATGACTATCCATATAACTAATTGTTTCACCTAATAAACGAATCAATTCATCTTCAAAAATTTCAACATCTTGTGTCAGTATAGCATGGTATAAACGGCTTCGATCTGTTTCCTTGACACGTTCATCGAACCATTCCATAATTTGACGCTCATAAATATACTGGATTTCCTTATTTGGAATCTTCAACTCAAAATAATGATGGACACCAATTTGCACTTTCGACACTTTCTTCAAATAGCCCGTAAAATATAAAAAGTTCCACAAATTATCCATACTTTTTAAAACATCACCGTATACAATATCTTCATTAATCCGTTTCTTTAAGGTTTCACCTTGAATAAGAAGTTCGATTTCATCTTTTGTTTCATCATCAGCGAGGGCAATCAACTTTTTGATCACACTATTTGAACTCGTATTTGACCAATGGGCAACTGGAAAAGGCATTTTTCCATAAATCACATCTGATAAATACTTAATGCTACTCCAAGGATTATATACAACAGTCTCACCAAATAAATAACCATTATACCAATCTCTCATTTCAGCTAGCTTTTCAGGTATGCCACAATCAATGAGCATATTTTCGACTTCCGATTCCAAAAACCCAAAATATTCACCATAATTATCCGTTAAAATCGACACGATATTCAAATTATCCAATCCCGTGAAAATGTCTTCTTTACTAACACGTAAGCATCCTGTGATCACCGAAAAATTTAATGCATCATTCGTTTTTAACCCGCTACTAAAGAAAGATCGAATAAAGTCAACCATTTCTTCGTAATAAGGCTGCTTCGCAAAATAAGCTTTTTCCAGTGGCACATCATACTCATCAATAAGAATAATGACTTTCTCGTTATAATACTGTTCTAAACATCCGGATAAAAACTTCAAACTATCTTCATAATCTTTTTGTGTACCTTTTTCATCACGAATACGTTTGTATTTTTCTTTTTGCTGGACGGTGAAACCATCTGCATCTAATAGCTCATCATGACGGATAAATTCTCTCGAAACTTCACCAACCAACTTAGCTAATGATTCTTCAAATGTTTTTTTCGAAGCTTCTTTTAAAGACAACTTAATGACAGGATATTTATTTTGATGCGCCAGATAAGTTTTTCCTGTCTGCTCAATTTTCAATCCTTTAAAAAGATCAGCAGATGTTTGTTTAAGATTTTCAAAGTAATGCTGTAACATACTCATATTTAATGTTTTGCCAAAACGCCTTGGACGAGTAAATAAGTTAACAGAGCCACCCTTATCAAGCAAGTCTTTAATCATCAATGTTTTATCTACATAATAATACCCTTGTTTAATCATGTCTTCAAAATTTTCCACACCAATTGGCAATTTGACTTTAACTTCCTTCATGTCTACTTCTACTCCTTTCCCAAAACAGCGTGCTTCCTAAACTTTATTCACAACCTTCACCAAACAATCTGCGTTTCAGATCGACCTTCTTACATCAACACCTCAGCCTTTTACAACCACATTTACCAATTTCCCTGGTATGACAACAACCTTGACAATTTCCTTACCCGCAATAAGGTTCGCGACTTTTTCATGTGTCATCGCTAATTTTTCCATTTCGTCCTTTGAAATATCAGCTGCGACTTCTAATTTAGCACGTAATTTCCCATTAACTTGCACAATAATCGTCAGGGTATCATCAACTAACTTGGCTTCATCATAAGTTGGCCATGGCGCATAAGACAATGCCGATTCAACGCCAAGCAATGACCAAACTTCCTCCGTTAGATGCGGTGCAATTGGATTGAGTAGTTGTAAAAATCCTTTGACATACCCGATGAAGAGTTCGTCTTGTTTATACGCCTCGTTGATGAAAGTCATCATCTGAGAAATCGCCGTATTAAAATTCAAAGTTTCATAATCGTTGGTCACTTTCTTAACCGTTGCATGGTAAATTTTATCCAACTTTTGATGATGCGTCGTGACGATTTTCGTGCTTAAAGTTCCTTCATCTGTCACAAATAGACGCCATACACGGTCTAAGAAACGACGCGCCCCATCTAATCCTTGCTCACTCCAAGCAATAGACGCATCAAGTGGCCCCATAAACATTTCATACAAGCGTAACGTATCCGCGCCATGACTTTTAATGATGTCATCTGGATTAACAACATTACCTTTAGACTTAGACATTTTTTCATTACCTTCTCCAAGGATCATCCCTTGGTTGAATAACTTTTGGAAAGGCTCTTTTGTATTGACAATGCCAAGGTCATACAGTACTTTATGCCAAAAACGCGCATATAACAAGTGAAGCACTGCATGTTCAGCACCCCCAATATACAGATCAACTGGCATCCATTCCGCAATCAATTGTTTCGCTGCTTCACTATCAAGTGGCAAGTATTCACCATTTTGTTTAATGATATAAGCCAAATAGTACCAACAACTACCCGCCCATTGCGGCATCGTATTCGTATCTCGTAAGCCTTTTACACCATCTTTACGTGTCACTTGCAACCAGTCAGCATTGTTAGCCAGTGGTGATTCACCTGTTCCAGATGGTTGAATGTTCTCCATCACAGGTAACTCAAGTGGCAATTCAGCAACCGTTAAAGCCGAAACCGTCTTGTCTTCCCAAAACATCACTGGAAACGGCTCTCCCCAATAACGTTGGCGCGCAAAGACCCAATCACGAAGCTTGTAATTGGTTTTTTTCGACCCTTTTTCAAGGGAAATCAACTTGGCTATCATGGCCGCTTTTGCTTCTTCGTTATGAAGCCCATTCAAAAAATCCGAGTTAATATGTGAACCATCTCCCGTATAAGCGGCTGTGCTGATATCCCCTTCAATCACTTGAATCATGGGCAAATCATACTTCACAGCAAATTCATAATCTCGTGCGTCATGAGCAGGCACCGCCATGACGGCACCTGTGCCGTAGCTTGATAACACGTAGTCACCAATCCAAACAGGCAATTTTTCACCTGTAATCGGATGAATGGCATAAGCGCCTGTAAACACACCTGTCTTCTCTTTAGCAAGTTCCGTCCGTTCTAAATCAGTTTTCGCTTGTGCCAGCGACACATAAGCATCAACTGCTACCCGTTGTTCATCCGTTGTAATTTGAGCAACCAATGCATGATCAGGGGCTAAAACAGCATAAGTTGCACCAAACAAAGTATCAACACGAGAAGTAAAGACATCAAATGACACAGCATGATCTGCAATGGTAAAATGAACCAAAGCCCCTTCGCTTTTACCAATCCAATTACGTTGCATTTCTTTTAAGCTCTCTGGCCAATCCAAGTCATTTAAGTCTTCAAGTAACGCTTCAGCATAGGCTGTAATTTTTAAAATCCACTGGCGCATGGGCTTTTTCACAACAGGATGCTCCCCACGCTCAGAAACCATTTTCCCATCGACAGTCAAAACTTCTTCATTCGCAAGGGTCGTCCCTAAGGCTTCGCACCAGTTGACTTCAACATGTTTAATTTCAGCCAGCCCTTTTTCAAACATTTTCGTGAAAATCCACTGTGACCATTTATAATAATTGGGATCTGTTGTATTAATTTCTTTATCCCAATCATAAGAAAAACCTAACTCTTGAATTTGTCGTTTAAAATTTTGGATGTTTTGCTCCGTAAATTCACGTGGGTCATTGCCAGTATCTAATGCATACTGCTCTGCTGGAAGTCCAAAAGCATCCCAACCCATTGGATGAAGCACATTATACCCTTGCATGCGTTTCATCCGTGCTAAAATATCTGTTGCCGTATAGCCTTCTGGATGTCCCACATGAAGACCTGCTCCAGATGGGTAGGGAAACATATCGAGCACATAAAACTTAGGTGCACCAGGTGTTGTACCTGTTGCGAAGGTTTTATTTTTTTGCCAATATGATCGCCATTTTTTTTCAATTTTGATATGATTAAACGACATGTCGTTCCACTTCCTTTACTTCTTTAATGGGTAAATTTCTAACCCTTCTAAATTGGCACATAAATCCATTAAAACCTTTCGTGAGCTCAAATAAAATTGGACCGCTCGAATCGTTTGAATCGCTATGCCACTGCGTCTTAACGAGATCTCTCTTTCTATTTGAAGCTTCAGCACTTCTCTTTCTAATGGTTGATCTCCAACAATGTTAATGCCTAGCACAGTGGACTCACCTCGGATCAAAAAGTCGACCATCATGCTTCCAATTTCAACTTGACACTTGACATCATAGCCCATTTTTGTTAAAGCATCAAACAACGCCTCTTGAACCACTGTTTCACATTTTCCAGCACCTGTTGCAACCGTTTCTTTCTTAGTTGAAACAGCTGAACTCAATCCCGTCGGTAAGGTAACCTGCGCCTCCCAAGCAGCTGAATGAATCATCAGATTAAACAAAGATCCTTCAAAATAGGACTCGCCAAAGTGGTGAAACGTTTCTCCATACTGTTGCACTAACTTGTCAGCGTCTTCTCTTTGAAACTTTAAAGGTCGAAGCGGTTTTTCAACTTCATTGCCAAACACAATCACTTTATGACCATGCATCAAGTCGCTTATTCTCATGAGATTAGCACGAGATGCATCGGTAAAAATGACCAAATCGAATAACGGTGGATCAGTCAATTTAAATGTCTGATGCGCATTGAGCGGCATAAAGACAGCTTGTGAAAGCAAAAGCAAGTGCTCATTGACTTTCTCACATGCAGGAAATGCTTCTTCAAGTAACTGAATGGTCGCCATAAGTGCAGCCTGATCAACAGCTTGTAAATTTTTCCAACTCTCTATTTCAAGCATTTCATGTTGTAAGCCCAGCAGCTGATTTTTAAGCTGATCCAACGCTTGATCCAAAGGCTCAGCTTCATAAGCTTGAAGTTGAGTCAAAAAATAAGTTAACTGGCCTTGCTCAAAAGCGGCTTTGAAATGCGGAACTGTCGTCAATGAGGCATGCGCTTCAGACATAACAAAAGCTGTAAAATTCGGCATCATCACACGCATGTCATCGATAAACGCACCAAAAGTGATAAAGTTTTGCCGCTTGATCATAAGTGCTGTGATTTCATTTAAAATCCGCTTAAATTCATCAATGGATTCATGCTGCAGCGCACCATACAGCGCCAAACACAAAGGATGAAGATGCGGTTTGTGAAGAAGTGGCTGATAAATACGCATAAAACGTGCTTTTACACGAAACCAATAAATTTCAAACTCCACTTGACGCAACCGTAAAGCTGCTGCTTGATAAAGCCCATCCATCATCACCATGTCTTCTCCGAGCACGCCTTTAAACGCACTGGATAACGCTTTTGAATTTTCATTGAAAATCAAAATCAATTGGGCCGCTTGCAAAGCACCGACCATGTCAGACTTTCTCTGATCGTAAAATTCAACCAACTGTGCTTCATCTTGAATCCCAAGCGCCATTAAATCAGCCGATGAAACATCAAATAATTGATTTAATTGTTGAAGATAGCTTTTCTTTTCATCTGTTGAAGCTTGCGCATTTTCAAAAGGGTTAGACGCTTCATCAAGCTCAGACAAAGCAATCGTTAACAGATGATGGTAAGCAGCGTCAACCAGTGCTTTTTTAAAAATGTCTTTCCCATAAGCAGTGACCACACTTGAAACAGCAGTCATTAATTTAGGCAATTGATCAAACACATATTGGACAAACCTAATGTCTGTTTGCGCATCAAACAGCTCTTGGAATTGATCCCCAACCACTTGATGCGACGCTAAATACGCCGCTTCTAACCTCAGCATTTGTTGATACTCAACATCGTCATTCAGTTCATTTAAATTGATAAAATCATAGTTTAATAAGGCTAGATTTTCTGGTGTAAAATAAGGCTTTAATTCCCAGATTCTATTAATTTCTGACGCCTCAACTTCAAAACGCATGGTAAGCGGAATAAGATCAATCACCCATTGGGATTTTTGACCTAATGTCGAAACAAGCTGTGCTAATTCATAAGGACGATACGCTTTGTCTTTCCAAAAAACCTTATCACTGTTCAACTGTCGATCATCAACTGCTTGATTGAGGGTCGCTTGCAAACTATTTTTAACCCTTTCAAACTCAGCGATCACTTTGTCCGCTTCAAACTGTGAAAGGGTATAATTTTCTTTCTTTTGATATAGAAGCATTAACTGCTCTTTCAACAGTTGATAGTCAGCTCTTTTCGCTGGCATTTGATGATGAACACCTTGTAAATAAGCAGGCAAAAGTGCTTGTATTTCAGCTAATTCATTTTCATCTTCACTCACAATTAAAAGCCGTTGTTTCGTCGCTAACGAATAGGTGATTAAATGGGCAATCACAGAAAACTTAACGTGTTGATCTGATTCAAAAACAGCGACTGCAGCATGTGTATTTAAGTGACTTAAAATCTGTTGTTCAGGTCCATCAGATTCCCAAGCAAACAACGGATTTAACTGGTCACCTTGCATATGTTGTGACTGATACTGACCACGTGCCGTAAAATGAGGATCACCAATGCTTGCAAGTACATCAGAAGGCAGATGCCCCTTTGACAAGTGCTCGATCACACGTTTTAGCTTTTTTTCATCACCCAAACCGTGCGCTTCTCTCACAAATAAAACAGAACGATGAAGCACTTGCGGCACATGCCCAAAATCCAACACAGCATCAACCGGGGAAGAAAAATAGCGACCTTCAGCATGAATAGACGTCACAACCTGTTTCAAAAAAGTTGCCATGACCGCATCATTAAAAGGATCCCTCTTAATGGCATCAATCTGAGGCTGCATGTCTTGAACAACCTTTGCTTGGTCAAGCAACACCTGTTCAAAAATAGCATCAATGACCAAATCCTGCATGTCAAACACCAATTCACAGACATCTTGCATTGTATCAACAACTAATTCAACACCCATTGTCAACAATGGATGATAAACAGATGGCTCGCCTGGCAGATGTAAAACACCCATTCCTACATACAGTTTGTTTGATGAATCAGCTTCAGCAGACAAAGCAAGCAGTTGATCATACAACGCTTCTTCTTTTAACAATTGACGCTGCGCAACGCTTTTTTGCTTCACTTCAGTTTGCCACTTTTGATATTCTCTCACAAGTTGCTCACTCACATGTGTTAAATTTTCTGTGCGTTTGAAAGCAACATCGCTGGAAATCCGAGACTGATCCACATGAAGTAATAATTGTTGCCAGTCATTTAAAATAACGGTACTTTTGTTTTCATCTTTGAGCTTTCTTTTAATCGCATCTATTTCCAAGCGTAATGTTTTTTCCAGCTCATCTTTTGAAATGAGAACATGTTCACTTTCAGCGTAACCTTGTTGAAGTAAGTTTAAAATAGCAGCCAAAGACGCACTTATTTCAATTTCTTGATCCTTTAAAATCGGTCGTCGTAACTGAATAACTGTTCGTTTGCCTGCAACATGTTCTAACTGACCAAACGACAAAATCTCGTCTAAAAACCAATATGCTGGATAATTGTTTAAATTATAATGAACAGATAAATCACTATGTTGAGCAGCTGATAAGTATTCAAAGAGTTTCAATGTTATATTTTTCATCGTCAAAAAACCTCATTCTCTCAAACTTTTTGATGGCACATACCCAGCCATCCATTAAAATACTGCTTTTGAAAGTTATCACAACATCGACCAAACATGAGGTCTATACCATTTTTAAATCACAAAACTTTCACATATTGTTCAATTATACCAAATTTCAAAAGCAAATACTATTGTTATCAAGAAAAAAACTGATTGCTTTCATAAGAATTCAATTTTTCAAGGTAACCTTCCACAAAAAAACCAGTACTGTTACGCAATTCGTCCTTATTTTCTCGTGATAACGTACGCAAAAAGCATGTCAACAATTGATTGTCAGCAACTGCCATTCGTGGTAAAATGATACAATGACTCATTTTAAATCAAAGGAGGACGCTTTTTTATGTCACTAAACGAAATTTCAGTCGCAACAGTTAAAGGCATCGGTCCTACCCTACTCGAAAAACTGCAGGCTTCACATATTCACACCGTTGCCGACCTGTTGGAAAGCTATCCAAATCGCTACGATTCCTACGACATTATTGACCTTAACTTAGCCAAACACGAAGAAAAAATCACCATTGCAGGCCAAATAGTCGTTCCCGCTACCAACAGTTTTTACGGACGCCAACAATCAAAGACACAATTTTCCATCGCAATCGGTGATGCCATCATCAAAGTCATCATTTTTAACCGGGCGTTTTTGAAAAACAAATTGGTGATGGAAGCACCTGTCACAGTAACAGGCAAATGGGATTTAAGCCGCAAACTGATGACAGCAACCACCCTTAAACTGGGTATTCATGACGATGATGGCATTGTGCCAGCTTACCGTCTATCTCACGATTTAACAAGCAAAACCTTTCAAAAAATGCTTCACACTGCTTATACCCACTATCACAGACAAATTAATGATGATTTGCCTCAACATTTGATCGAAAGATATCGCTTAATATCAGCGGCTGATGCCATTAAATTTGCCCATTTTCCCGAAAACAATGAACAAGTCAAACAAGCAGCACGTCGCATCAAATACGAAGAATTACTTAAATTCCAACTCAAACTACATGTCCTTAAAAAGAAAATCAAATACACCAAAACAGGCTTTTCCAAAGAAGCTGATGATGAGAAAATTCAGCATTTTATGAACCAGCTTCCATTTGAACTCACCACTGAACAACATCGTGTCTTAAAAGAAATCACAACAGATTTAAAAGATGCTGCTCGAATGAATCGTTTATTACAAGGCGATGTGGGCAGTGGAAAAACTGTGGTTGCTGCCATTGCCCTCCTTTTTACCATCACTGCCGGTTACCAAGGTGCCATCATGGCACCAACAGAAATTTTGGCAAAACAACATTTAACTGCTTTAACGAACATGTTTGCTTGTTTGCCTGATTATCGCCTTGCTTTTTTAAGCAGCAACATCAAAGGTAAAAAACGTCGTGACCTATTGGCTGAACTTGCAGCTGGTCAGATTCATCTCTTGGTTGGCACCCATTCATTGATTCAAGAAGAAGTCATCTTTTCCCAGCTCGGCCTCGCTGTCATAGACGAACAACATCGCTTCGGGGTCGATCAACGCAAAAAGCTTCGCCAAAAAGGAGAAGCCATTGATATTTTAATGATGAGTGCCACACCCATTCCACGCACACTTGCTATTTCAGCCTTTGGTGACATGGATGTTTCATCCATTAAAGAACTTCCACTTGGTAGAAAGCCGATTCAAACTTTCGTCATTGGCGACACCAAGCTTGCAGATGCACAAAAATTCATCAAAGAACAGATTCTTGATAAAGGACAGCAAGTTTACATCATCACCCCTTTAATTGATGAATCAGAAGTGCTTGAAGATCTGAGACATGCCACTTTGGTTTACGAGTTGTGGAAAGATGCTTTTAAAAACATCGCAACAGTTGGTCTGATGCATGGCAAACTTGAAAAATCTGAAAAAGACGAAATCATGCATGACTTTGCCGAGAACAACATTCAAATTTTGATTTCGACAACCGTTATTGAAGTTGGTGTGAATGTCCCCAATGCCAACTTAATTCTCATTTACGATGCCAACCGCTTCGGCTTATCTCAACTCCATCAATTACGCGGTAGAGTCGGACGTGGGACTGAACATGCTTACTGCATCCTCCTCTCCAATGCGACAAATGCGGAAGCAAAAGAACGTCTTGGCGTCATTGCTGCTTCTAACGACGGTTTTGAAATTGCTGAAGCAGATTTAAAATTACGTGGCCCTGGTGATTTTTTTGGGTCCAAACAATCCGGACTACCCACATTTAAAATGGCGAATTTAATTGAAGACTATAAAATTCTAGACGTTGCACGCCAAGATGCCTATGAAATCATGGCCAGTGACGAATTCCAACATAACCCTGACTTCCTCCCGCTTCGTGACTATGTCACACGGACGATTGCCAATGAAAACCATCAGTTTGATTGATATTCCGACAGTTCAAAAGATTGAGACAGGTCAACATCTGCTCCTGCATCAAAAAAGATTGGCCAAACTGGAAAATTTAATTTTTCTTTATTTAATTGCATTGATAATTCTCCTTTCGTTTTTCTTTAAATAATCAATATCATCAATATACTTTTGTAAATGACCATCATCAATATTTTTCTGAAAATCCATATTTCCAGCCAATGCCTCTGATTTCATAAAATTCACTAGACTTTGTAAGCGATCAATTAAAACATTAATAAGTAACTCTTTTGATTTATCTATCATCTCATAAGTATCAAGAAATAATTTTGTTTTTCTCATATTTTCAGCAAATTTTTCTTCACCATCATCAATAAACGAAACCCAGCGATAGATAGCGTATGATACATCCCAAATTTTCGACCCAGGATGAATGGTGTCAAAGTCAATAATTGCTGTAGCTTTTTCATCGACAATAACAGTATTATAGGGTGCAAAGTCACCGTGACAAATCACTTCAATTGGATGAACAGGACTCAACATCCATGTACTATTTTTATCAATATTTTCAATATATAATTCGCTCAATTTATGAAACCTTGACAATAATTTCGCTGCCGAAATAATCATAAAATCTTCTGTAAATATTTTAGGAAGTGGATCATTATATACGTCACCCAGAATAAACGAAACAAATTCTTTATCCTCTTCTATCCCATAAGGAATAGGTACAAAATCTGCACCATTATCATTTAAAAATTTTAAAAAATGATGAACTGTTGGCGTCCATGGATTGGCAGGTCTACATACTCGATCTTTTACTTTGCTAATTTTACCAATTCTGCCACCTGTTAATTCTATATTCTGTTCTTCTTTCAATTCAATCCTCTCCATTTCTGTTGGGTATATTTAACTATAATTTATCTGATATTACAACATCTAATGCTTCTTTAAAATCGTTTTCTTCCATCCTTCCAACTATTTGATCAGCTATATTTAAAACACTCTTGTGAGCATTACCAACTGCAAATGAATAATCTACGTATTGAAGCATATCAATATCATTTACTTTTTTAGCGTTTATTATTTTTTAGAATTTCATCTACTTCATGGCATGTGACAAAAAAATGAGTCACGCCTTCCCTAAAATCTGTCGCTTCAATCATGATATCGCCAACCGAGATCGGTTATACTATTAATGAGACTGAAAAACGAGAGGAAGGGTAATGACATGACAAGTCAACCAGCAGTTGGTCTGATTTATTTGGTTCACAAATGGCGTAATCGCTAAAACGAAGGAGTAGATGCTGATGTTAAAGAGAGCTTTTGAAGCAGCTGTTACAAATCAACACATTGATGAAATGTTACAAACTTATAACTTAAACAATCAAAGGGTCGCAATTATTGCCCCAACTTTTGATGAGTCACACCGATTAATCGAATCTGATGATCCACAATTGTATTATACCCAAAGGGATGATTTAAGCATTCTCCTTCATCGCTTAAATGGTATGCAAGAAAATGGACGCATTCATCTTTTACATGATGGAGATGACGCCACCAACACCAATGAAATTTTTGATTATGTGATCTTTAGCCATGAATTTATGGAATTTGAAAAAAATCAGGTGCTTAATGCCTTACGACAAAACAATCCTGATTTAAGATATATTGAACTTTCTTAACGACCCAACTTCTCACGACGCTTGTCTCTTTGATTGCTGTTATCTGTCAAGTGGAAATTTTAAAAATATGCTTAAAGATTGATATCACCACAAACTTTTAGCGCTCAAACAATTAAAGTTTAAGTAATAGCATTAGTCGGGCAGACATGGCGCTATTACTTTTTTCTTGTGCGCACGTAAATTCATAATCTATGAACATGAAGGATTTGTTGATGAACAAGATGATTTGACGTTATTATATGTGGTTTATCAGCCAGATATTTAGTGCATAAAAGCGAAAAATAACCATAATTATAAAATAATTTTAATTTTTTTGTTCTAGCCATCAATTAACGACAAAATATGATAGAATATGATAGAATATGAAAAATGACATTAATTTAATGTTATAATCAAGATAAACTCATGTTATAATCAAGATATGTCATGGCACTAGATCAATGTTATTACCCAGAGAAAGATTATTCAAATGATATTAAACCATTCCATTTAATATTAGAGAGGGACACAAACCACTACAATTTAAAATAATACTTACTGATTAAGAAAGGCATTGTATATGTATGAAATATTTGCAAGATAAAATGATAAAACCATATCGCAAAAGTATAATCGGGATTAATAATGTTATACAAACCCATAATGGAGAAAAAAAGCTAATTTATGCAGATTGGGCAGCTAGTGGAAGATTATATCGCACGATTGAAGAAAAAATAATCAATGAAATCGGATCTTTTTATGGCAATACACATTCAAATGACTCCTATATTGGTAGATATATTAATTCTGTATACGAACAAGCAAGAGCAACTGTATTAGATGCATGTAAGGCTACAGAAAAATACGAATTGCTTACTGGTGGTTCCGGTGCAACCTTTGCACTACACAGATTTCAAGAAATAATGTCAGTCGATAAGGTAAGTCAGTCAGTAGTATTCATTTCAAGCTTTGAACATAACACAAATTATTTAACGTGGGTTGCTCTTGGAGCAGAGGTTGTTATTGTGGATACAGACGTCAATGGTGTTATTGATCTGAATATTCTTGAAGAAGCATTAAAGAAATATGTAACTTACGACCTTATAATTGGATCATTTACTGCTTGTTCTAATGTTACCGGAATAGTAACAAACTATGTTGAAGCTGTGAGGATAATCAAAAAATATAATGGAATCGTTGTTGTTGATTATTCTGCAATGGCTCCACACGCATCACTTGATTTTAGTAATGGTGATATTGATGCAGCCTTTTGGGGAATTCACAAGTTTCTCGGTGGACCAAGCGGTCCAGGCGTATTGCTTTTTAAACCAGAACTATATAAATGTGAAACCCCAACTATTCCAGCTGGAGGAACTGTTCTGTGGGCAGATCCAAAACAAAGATTTGTTTTCTTTGATGAGATATCAAAAAGGGAAGATCCGGGGACTCCTGCTATTCTTCAAACAGTTAGAGCAGGCTTGGCACATCAATTAATAGATGAAATTGGTTCTGAACTCATGCATTTGCGAGAATCATATTTTACAAATTATTTAATTGATGCATTAACTGCTAATTCACGAATTCGTGTGTTTGCTCCCAAAAATTTAAATAGAATGCCTATAATTTCATTTGTTGTTAATGGGCTATCGTATAGCATTGTAACTAAAGCATTGAGTGATTTTTACGGTATCCAAGCGAGAGGTGGTTGCTCTTGTGCAGCCATTTATGCTCATGAACTTTTGAAAATTGATGACCATTCTTCTTACGACATTCATAATCAAGTTAAAGATGGAATTTATGGGAATAAACCAGGCTGGGTGAGGATTTCCTTACATGCGACAATGACACAGAAAGAAGTTAAATATATTGCTGATGCTATCAATGAAATTGCTACCAATCAAAATTTCTTTTTTAATAAGTATTAGTAGCAATCAGACGGGCACGAAGAAAGTTGGTATACCATGATATTTGTTAAAAATCCAGAAATCGTTGTACAAAAAAATGAAGCTGGCTTTATACTGTTGGATATGGATAGCGGTCAGTTTTACTCTTTGTATGATGTATCATCATACATTTGGGAATGTATTGAACAGGCGTTATCTCAAGAAGAAATAGTGAAAAAAATGGTTGTTGAATATGAGATGTCTGAAAAACAAGCCTTTGAAGATGTGGAGAAATTCTTGAACGAACTTCATGCAGAAAAAATAATCAAAAAAAAATCTCATAAGAAGGGATGAAGATTCATTTATGAAACGATGCTATTATTGGTTATATGCATACTATTCTATTATTAAATTCAACACTAAGCTTAAGAAGCGTGGTCTGACACGAATGTTTAAGGAGTATTCTCATGATAGTGAGGGGTATCCATTGATTGATTATAGCTCCTATTCTGAGCAGGAATTATTGATGGTTGATAATGAGATGAATAATTGGATTATAGCGTGCATGTCAACTTGCCGATTCCTTCCATTTGAAGCCCAATGCATTCACCAATCCTTTTTTCTATACAGCGTGATTCGAGAAAAGTATGGGTTGCCCGTTTCGCTGGTTATCGGTACTTGTCCTTTTCCATTCAGTGCACATGCTTGGATTATGTTAGGGGATGAAAATTTCTTTGAAGCAGATTATGAAACTTCAAAGTACAATGTTATGTTAAGGAGTGAAAACTTTCATGAAGTGGGTTAAATGGAGTATTAATAGGGGATCTGATCCACCTCAAACTTTAGAAGAAGTTTGTAAAAGTAAATTTAAATCTTTGAAAATAACCGATCAAGATTATTATAAAGATGATATCTGCTCATTTATGAGTATTGAAACATGTAAGTATAAATATGATGTCTCTAATATATCAAATGATGATATTTGCATTTTTGGGGATATTGAAATATTTAATTGGTCTGAACTTTGCGATAAGTATGAATTACAATTTAATGAAGAATTTTTGTTGCTGTTATATGAGAAGTGCGGTGCGAAAATCTTTAGTGAATTGAATGGTGAATTTTCCTTTATATTGTTTGATAAGAGAAAAAATAAAGTATTCCTTGTTATTGATCCATTAGGGATAAAAGAAATATTTTGGTGTTTTTCAAATAACGTTTTAAATGCCAGTACAGATTTATTTTTATTAGAAGAAATTATTGATCAACAGCAATGGAACAAACAGTATTTTAGAGATTTTCTTCAGTTAAATGGGATTTATACTGGCAATGAAACACCATATGCTAATGTTTTTCGAGTGTTACCTGGACATTATGTATCCATCAATTTGGATAGTAGTAAAATAGAAACAAACAAATATTGGGATTTGAGTGATGTAAAAGCTATTACTCGCTATAAAACAGAGGATGAATATTTTGAACAATTTCGAATTCTAATGACTCAAGCGTTAGAACGCCGATTATTGCCTGAAAAAAATGGAGTCGCTATGAGTGGCGGGCTAGATTCTACTACTTTGTTTGCAATTTCAAAAAGTATCTTAGAAATAGATGATATTCAGCCAGTGAGTGGTGTGTTTGCTCAGCTTCAGGATTGCGATGAAACATCATTGATACAAGAAGTATGTGGCATGTACAATACAGAGCCTGGGTTAGTGAATTGTGATGATTGTGGGATGTTGGTAAACTATCCCGAACGATACCCGATTTCAAACGAACCACATTGTCCATCGCTGTCTTCTAGTTTTACGTTGAAAATATTAGAATACGCTTTTCAGAATAATATTGTAAATCTTATTGATGGTTATGCAGCGGATTATTTGTTGGCTGGAACTCCGCTTACAAGTGTTGATTTAATGAAGCGTGGAAGGATTTTTTATCTATTTAAGTATCTCAAAGATGTTAGCCATATGTATGATGAATCAATATACCTAAGCATCATAAAAAATCTTATCAAACGTGAAAGCGTGGAAGTAGATGATATTATGTTAGCTCATCTCAAAAGTAATATGAGTAAGATAAAAACGCAGAATCAAAGGCATATATATACGCAAATATTTTATGCTAGAACGTTTAAGCTTTTAGATCGAGATATGGCACCAATATTTAATATTTCTATGCGCCATCCTTTTTTGGATAAGGATTTAGTTGAATTCATTTATACTATTCCAGGTGAAATGCTATTTCAAAAAACTAAAGATAAATATTTAATCAGAGAAGGTATGAAGCAATATCTTCCCACAGGAATTATCAATAAAACTCAAAAAACTCAGCATGTTTCTTTGTCATTTAAAGGGATTAATGAGGTTTGGAGCAAGGTATATTCAGTTGTGGAGCAGTATCGGCAAGAACACCTGTGTGAGTCAGACGTGAATAAAGAAGAGTGGCTTACAATGTTACAGGATTTTCGTGCAGGGAAAGAATTTAGCAATGAGATTTTTTCTATGCTGTGTTTAGAGCTATGGTTAGCAGAAAATTCTGGGAAGTAAATTTTATCATTGTATTCTTTGCATTCCTTCCTTCAAAATCATAAAAAAGGAGCTGTTAAATATGAAAATGTATATTGCACCCTCCCTAAACAAACATGGAAATTCTATTGACATTGTTAAAGGAAGCTGTGGATTAGGAGTTGAAAATTGGAGTCTTGATAGAACAGGAGCGAGAAGAGCAAACTGGAGAACTCGCGTATCAACAACTACAGTAAGATGGGTTGGAAATAGACAAGTATTCACTACTACAACTGTATGTCGAAACCAAACCAGATGTGCAACAGGCCATGAGTGTTAATTAAAACTTTCAATCTATCTGTGACTTGAAAGTTTTGAATTGCTACAAATTATAAAAATTTTATATAGATTTAGAGATAAAAAACTGATCTAAATAAAATGAAGGAAGGAATGCAAAGAGTACAATGATATATATTTACTCACTTATTTCATTTATAATTTTTACTATCTTAGTATTTGCATTATTATCAAAAAAATTAGCTTTACGAATGGATTTTTTTGAATCTAGGCGAGATTTGTTAACACTTAAATTGAAGAAAGATTGTTGCTATCTTATAAGCTTGAAAAAGGAGCAAGAGGAAGATATTGAGTTATTTTACAAGGCAGTGCGAAGGATAAGAACAGCGTATAACCATCCTGTCCATTTATATTGGATAGATGAAGCGAGTCTAGAAGAGTACGCACTTATTATAGAAACAATAAATATGACAGAAACGCCATGTTTGTTGTTTTGCAATGAACAAGGAGAGGTGGAATATGACGATGTTTTTAAGTTTCTTTGATTACTCTAGCTATCATCCTCTAAACTATATTTTCTCTGCTTTACTTTTGATTATTTATTACAGAAGTGTTATAAAAAAGAACCAACGATTGGGAGACTATTATCGTGCATTCCAAGAGTACACTTTGAATTCCAATATTTTTAAGAAGATAAATCCTATCTTACTACTGTCAATTGAATTTATTGTTACGCCGATGTTAATTTTCCCTGGGTATGTTAGATTTGCATCATTGCTTATTGTGTTTATTCAACTCATATATATTTGCTTAATGTTTTCTGGAAAGGAAAATGTAACAGATATAAACTGTGGGTGTTATGTAACGCTCCCACGCTTTGTTAATTTCACAACTATTTTTAAAAACATTTCAATACTTTTCTTAGGGTTACTTAATTTTTTAATTTTTTACTTATAAATTGGAGGAAAAAATGAGAACGATATATGATGTCTTACTTATAGTATTGGCAGTAAAATTTTTGTTTTGCAGTGTTGCAAAATTGCGATGGTATCGTGATACAATTTTATTTGCATCCAATCTTGAATATTTCCCTGACCAGTTAGGACGTATTTTAGGTATGATTTTGCCATTGTTTGAGCTGGCTATGTTTATTTCATTGCTATTATTTAATAGCATTTATACATATGTCCTAATTTGCTTTTACTGCCTTTTCTTTATCGCCTTAAATATAAAGGTCATAACAGAGAGAAAAAGTGTAGCTTGTTTTTGTTATGGGAAACTTATTAAATCTAAGCTTGGCTTTGGTGGATTCTTTAATTTTTCCTGTTATCTAATTATAACAATTATTTGTCTTTTGATTTCCAGTGATTCTTTGCTCGTTGTTATGGATACAATTCGTTTAAATGAAATACTTCCCATAAGCCTAGCCTCAATAGGAATCTTTTGGGGTGTGCTTTTGGGTCAATTATATGGCGATCAATTGTCTGGGAGGGTATAAATATGTATGCAGAACTTTTTTACTTGTTGACTGTCTTCATGGGAGTTTTATTGTGTTGGCTTTGGTTCGTTGACTATAAGCTCAACTATCCCGAAAGGATTGGTCCTAAAATTGGTTCAATATTAGATTTGAGTGATTTTGACACTATTGATAGCTTGGAGCAACATAATAAAAAGGAAGAACAATTATATTTATTTGTATCTGTTGATTGTTTCCAATGTAAAGAGATGTTGAGTAGAATTCAAAGGGACTATTTAAAATATCAAGATTTTGTGACAATAGCTGCAGTTGGAGAAAAATCGGATATT
This sequence comes from Defluviitaleaceae bacterium, assembly GCA_009778135.1. GTDB lineage: Bacteria > Bacillota_I > Bacilli_A > MOL361 > Turicibacteraceae > WRKJ01. Next base: position 9,238 of record WRKJ01000090.1, on the reverse strand, counting down.
GCAGAATGGAAAACGAGTCAGAATTATGATTTTCCTATCATATGTATTAATTTTGAGCAATTACAAAATGAATTCAATATTACTATTTTTCCATTTGCAGTGAAAATAAAGGACTTAAAAGTTGAAGAAAAATCAATCTCTTATGAGCAATATTTAGAAGAATTTGAGACAGTAGGTTTAATTACATGATAGAAGTAGAAGAACGAAGAAAATATCATGAGGATATGGCAGATGAACAAGATATCTATCTTGAAGTTGGTTATAGAAAATTTGTTAAATGGATAATTTCTATATATAAAAAAAGTATTGCTAGAAATAAAATAGCTGTCGTGATATGGCTATTATTATCTATAGCTGTTTCGCTAGTTCCACCAGCACTTATTTATTATAATGTTCAGGTCGTGAATGCAGCAACAGCTGTTTACGTTGATTCTCAACCATTGTTCTATGTAATGATACTTGTTGGAATAATTTGTGTGCTTCAATTAGCTGCCGTAATATCTAATATGATTAGCTCTCATTTATATGATATTATAAAACGTGATGCTTCATTTGAAATTCAGAAATCATTATATAAAGCACTTTGTAGCGTAAACATAGATCATTTTGAAAACAACATGTTTTTGAAAAGATTAAGAAAAGCGAATGAGGCAATTCAAGAAGATGGTTTTTCATTGTTAAAAGATATGGTGGATGCTGTTACAAATGTCATAGAGATTATCGGTATTGCTATTATTATGTTCTTAGTACATTGGTCATTACCTATTGCATTGATTTTGAGTACACTTCCGCAATTCATTATTATTTTAGTATTTAAAAAACGACGTTTTGATTTAGAGTGGGATAATGCATCTACATTTAACGAAATGATGTATACAACAGGTCTGTTTAGTGACCGAAATGGTCAGAAGGAAATCAAAATATTTGGTTCAGATTCCTTTTTACTTAAGCGATGGTCTGAGCTGTTTTATGATTACACATCCAAGGAAATCAAACTTCAGAAGAAGGGGGCACAATCAAGGGCTCTTTCTGCGATTTTGATGCAACTTGTTAGTTTTTTTTCAGCATTTTTCTTGATTTACATGGTAGCCCATGAATCGCTCAGCATTGGGGCATATGTCTCGTTGACCACGGCTATCTTGACAATTCAACGCTCTTTAGAATCATTTTGGGGAGGTGCGGGCAGAGTATCTGAAATGAAACTAACTATGAGCCAAATGATGAGTATTTTAGGTGATTATCGTTCACCACCAACCCTTCAACAGATGAATATTAATTCTATTGATCGAATTGATTTTAAGAGCATCTGTTACAAGTACCCTGGAAGCGCAACTCATGCGCTAAACGGAATTGATTTATCCATTGAAAAGGGAGAAAAAATTGCAATTGTTGGGGAAAATGGTTCAGGGAAGACAACTTTAGTAAATATCTTGTTAAGATTATATTCTGATTTTGATGGAAATATGATGATTAATGGACATGCCATACAAGAATACAATGTAAATTCATACAGAAAAAGAGTGTCTGCTATCTTGCAAGATTATATTAGGTACATTTATTCTATTCATGATAATATTCTCATTGGTGCTGGTGAATCAATAGACAAAGTAACAGAGCAAGAAATTGAACAACTACTCAGTAAGGTTGGTTTCGATAAAAAAACAAATCAACTTGATCTAGGTATGCATACAAAATTAGACAAGCTATATGATTTTGGTGTTGATTTGTCTGGTGGTCAATGGCAAAGACTTGCTATTGCTCGTGGATTAATCAAAAAATATGATCTAATTGTTTTAGATGAGCCGACATCCGCATTAGATCCTGTTGCTGAGGTAGAAATATTCAAACTTTTTTCAGAACTGACACACGAGAAAACAGTTGTTATGATTTCTCATAGATTAGGAATCACTCGGTTTGCAGATCGAATCATTCTAATGGATAATGGTCAGATTTTAGCTACTGGCACGCATGAAGAATTAATAAGAACATGTGTTCAATACAAAGATATGTTTGAAAAACAGGCTCAATGGTACAAATAATGGCGTAGAATATTTGACAAAAATTATTTATAGGTTATTATTGAGATGTGAAAGGAAGATTTATGATGGCTAATAAAAACAATGTTCTGGAAGTAAAAGATTTAAAGAAAACATATACAATTGGAAAGCAATCAGTTGTTGCGCTTCAAGAAGTTTCATTTTCTTTATCAAAAGGTGAGCTTTTGGTTATCATGGGGCGCAGTGGTTCAGGAAAAACGACATTGCTTAACCTTTTGGGAGCAATGGATTCTCCAGACAAAGGTTCTGTTTCGATTAATGGTGTGCATTGTGATGATTTTTTTATTGAGCCTAATGCAACAGCATATCGAAGAAAGCAAATAGGATTTGTTTTTCAACACTATAATTTATTAAAAGATATGACTGCACAGGAGAATATTGCACTTCCTTTGATTATGCAAGGCGTGCCTAAAAATGAGATAGAACAACGTGTTTTATCTACCATGAAACTCTTGGGAATCGAAAGCTATCAGGATCAAAGACCAAGCTATATGTCAGGCGGTCAGCAACAGCGTGTCGCCATTGCCAGAGCCATTATAATAGAGCCACCAGTTCTTCTGGCGGATGAACCAACTGGAAATTTAGACTATGCGACTACCCTGTCTGTTATGGAAGCTTTTATTGATGTCAAAGAAAAGAGAGAGCAAAGCTGTATTATTGTGACACATGATCCTAAAGTTGCGACATATGCAGATAGATTAATACTTCTCCATGATTCTAAAATTTTTTCAGAACATCGCAAAGAAGATAATAAACTAACCATTGATTTTGTATTGTCTCAACTAAATAAAGTAAACAGAAAGGAGTAGTTTTAGTATGGTCTATTCTTTGTTTGGCATTGCTATCAGAAATATACGATCTAATAAATCGACTATGATTACTGCCTTCATTAGCGTTGCTTTATCCATTGCATTGATTACCCTGATAATTACCTTTGTTTCACAGGCTCAACATGCTTTAATCCAGGATGCACGAAATCGTGCAGGTGGCATTGATGCATTTGTTGCTGGTGAAATCACGCCTGAGTATGTGCAGACGATTAGGAATGTAGATGGCGTCAGCGAGGTCTTACCCATTCACCAAGATAACCTTGATGTGAGGGCAGAACATAATTTTGACCAACAACTAAATGTTTACGCCATTGGTACAGAAAACACACCTATTGCAAGAAGTCGCTATGAGTATGAGGTAGATATTTTAGCGAATCAGGCAGTCATTTCAGTAGTTGTTTCAGAATTTTTAGAAGTCGATATTGGGGAATATATTATAATTGACGATAGCAAGTTTGAAGTTATTGAGATTATAGGATCTCAGGGGAGTCATTTCTATGGCTTCGGAATTGTTGTCATTTCGTTTGATGATTTTTCTCGGCTAATTGGTACACAAAGTGGGAATCATTTAGGCATAGCCTTTTATAATCCTGGACAAACAGTTGAAATGTTGAGTTATATTCGTCAGTTTAATGATAATGTAACCATTACTTCAATTGCTGATGCTTTAGATGAAGTAGAGAATTTATCATCGATTCAGATTTTTGTTCATATCCTCTCAGCAATTGTAATATTAGCTTGTTCCTTTATGGTTGTTTCAAATTTCCAATCATTTCTTGAAAAATATCGAGGGCAATTTTCAGTTATGCGCTCTTTTGGAACATCGGGGAAACAATTGTGGAAAATCCTTTTTGCACAAGGTCTTATTGTGGTGGGAAGTGGCGCACTAGTAGGTGTTTCATTAGCCATGTCGTTGCACATATTCGTATTTCGTGCATTTTCCGCTCTACTATCCCTCGCTATTACTGTTACGCTAAGTATCCCAATGGCAGTTCTCATTGCTACAATCTTTTCTTCAATTATTCTTACCACTTTGTTAATTCCCGCTATTCAGTGTAGCCGTGTGCTCCCGATACAAATTGTACAGGAAGTAGATCGTGGCTTAATGCAAAAGAGATGGAAGAACATCTTGGGTGGCATTCTAGTGGGATTAGCAGTTTTCATATTTGTCAATTCAGAGAGTGAATATTCGTATGGAAGTGATAACAGAGGGGGCGCAGTTATCGCAATCTTATTTTATACATTTGGCTTCTTGTTTCTCTTTACTTCTATGATTCAAATCTTTCTGAATATAACTAAGAAAATGTTAGCAAAAACATCAAAGGGTATTGCTGATATTGCTGTATTAAACATGAAAAATAATTTATTAACAACAAGAAATATTGTGTTTTCAATTTTCTTCGTTTTCTTAGTCGCCACATTTGGTGGCTCTATGCTTCAAACCATAAACAACAACAGTATTGAACATTTAAAATCTAATATATTTTTAGATATTGCAGTATCAGATATTTTAGAATTTGATTCACAACTAGATCTCGAATTTATTAATGAGCTAATTGCCATTGAAGGTTTTGATAATACAGTAATATTGAGCTATGAACAAGGATATCTATTGACCAACAACCTTGATGGTATGCACTATTTTGTGGGATACCTCTCGTTGGGGGCGCTCATTGCCCAAGGTGAACTTGATATGGATATCGAGAATTTGGATAACATTGCAGTGATTACAAGACACTTCTCAGAGCTCCACAATTTGGCTGTCGGTAGCATGCTTACAATTTGGTATAATCCTAATTTAGAAGGAGAGTGGACAGGAGAAATTCTCCCAATTACAGAAAGCTTTACCTTTGAGGTTGGCGCAATTATTGATGAGTTAAGCTTTGCCCCCTTTGTTGACATCTACATTGATTGGAGTAATCAGATACTACCACCAGAAAATTTTGTATTCGATGGAGCATTCATACGTACAAATGATATGGATAGAACAATTGACTCACTCTATGCGTTGAGAAGTAGATATCCTGAGATTAGATGGCATACATTAGAAAGTATGATTGAAGCGAATAATGCCATGTTTCTTGAACGGTATGGAATCTTTCTTGTTGTGCTGTTTCTTGTAATCCTATCTCTATCTTTAGGGGTCATCAACACTATTGTGTCTGGTATGTACAGACGTCGAAAGGAGTATGCTGTTTTACGTGCGATTGGTACGCCATCAAAGGATATTGCCAAGACCGTGTATTTACAGATCTTCTTATATCTTCTTTTAGGAGCATTCGCAGGGATTATAAATGGTGGATTGTTTGTCGTTTTTTTAGCCACGATTGATCACACCAACTCATCGCTCGATTATTTGGTTCCTTTAGGTGCATTAACCATTCTATCATTTCTTTTATTCGTCACCATTGGACAAAGAACATCAAAGTTATTAAAAGAGGATCTACTTATGCAAATGAATGAGTAAACATGGAAAATGACCTAGTATCATAATTTAATAACTAAGGAGTAGGTGACAAATGGAGAAAAATTTAAATAAATATTTTAAAGATGGCAAATTATTAATGATTCCAAAAAAACAAACAGTCAAATTAGAAATCTTTGCTTTTTTTCATCATTTATTTGAAAGTGATAAAAGTTATCATGAATCTGAAATAAACAACATAATTAAGGAATATTATGCTGATTATGCCATTATCAGACGTTATTTAGTCGATTATAAATTCCTTAATCGTGATGAGGCTGGTATCGTTTATAAAAAAATTGAGCGGTGACATTTTTTATGGTCATACACATGCATTTTTCTATAAAAAAATGGCGCTCCTTCGAAGCACCACCATGGTCATCATTTTCTTTCTCAGATTTTAAAATTTGCCACACCACATGACATGCAAAACTTAGCGTCAAGAGAAACTTCTGCTAAACAGTTTGCGCAATATTTAGACGCCTGAGCAGTCGTTGCCAATTGTGAAATGCCACAATGATGGCAAAACTTGGCATGGTCATCAATTGCTTCATGACAACTGATGCAAGCTTTTACATGAGGTGTTTTAACGCCACATTCTGGACAGAATTTATACGTTTCACGATAACGATGACCACATGTGCACACAATGGTCGCTTCTTCCTTTTTCGTTCTTATGCCTTGCGTGTCATGTCCACAGCTTCCGCAAAAGCGAACAGCTTCTTCCATCACATGGTGACATGCTTGGCATTTTTTCGTACGCTTTGTTTGAATATGTTGTGACAAATCTGCCATGCCTTGTCCCGTGACACCACCCCTGTCAAAGCCTTTAAGCGCCATTTCAGCATGTTTCGCTAAAGCTGATTTTAATTGCACGACACTGGCATCATTTTCAGGGATGTTCATGTCATTAACGAAAAAATTAAGAACACGTATGCCATATTCATCTCTTAGCTTCGCATCAATACTTTCTTTTAAATCATCGGATAAGTCAAGTAAATGCGCATTAATTTCTAAAACACTGATTTCCTTTTCGGTGATGTACTTAGAAATCGTCGCGCGTACTTTCGTCAAATACATCCCACGGAAGAAATTGATGACATCTTGTGAATCAAATGTCGGTAAAGTGCCCACGAGTTTCGTCATGAACGGCTTGGTCTCTTCAACCGTAATGCCAAACTGACCAAATGCACGAACAGGGATCACGATGCCATGTTTCGGGTCTTTTAATTGAATCGGTGTCGGCGTCCCCCATTTAATGTCGAGCGTATGTTGCTTGTTAATAAACCAAACCTCAGCAGTAAATGGCGAGCGACCATGAAATGGAAGGTTAAGTAAGCCGTTTAAAATCGGGATGTTAGCTGTTGATAGTGTATGTCTGCCAGGGCCAAACATGTCATAAACGTGACCACCTTTAAACAAAATCGCTTCTTGTGACGCATTCACAATCAATTGTGTCCATGTACCAAGTGCTGTGTCCGGAAATCGCCAAGCAAACACATCAGGACTTCCTTGATATTTGACCACTTCAATGATTGCGCTTCTCAACATGTCTAACACCTCATTTTCTATTGCGATTGATTGAAGTACCTGATCGCAGCTCATGCGCTCGACTTCTCGTTTAATTATTTCTTACTAAACCATTTGTTAAAGAATCCTTTTTCAGCTGACTGTTGATTAACTTGAATCGCCTCTTTCGGTGTAACCTCTGCTGCGGGTACGACCTCTTGAGCCGTGTTATCAGTCACTTCTTCCGCTGTGGGTACAACCTCCTGAGCCGTGTTGTCAGTCACTTCTTCCGCTGTGGGTACAACTTCTTGAGCCGTGTTGTCAGTCACTTCTTCCGCTGTGGGTACAACTTCTTGAGCCGTGTTGTCAGTCACTTCTTCCGCTGTGGGTACAACCTCTTGAGCCGTGTTGTCAGTCACTTTTTCTTGTAATGCTGCTGGCTCTATCTCTGTTGTTGGCTCACTGATTTCTTCTTGTTGCTCATTTTCAACCGATGACTCAGTCGCATGATCCACTAACTGATCGTTCACCTCAACAGCTACTTCTCGTTCAGAAAGGTCAAGTTCAGTCCCACAGAATCTGCATACTGTTTGTTCTGGCGTTGGCATTGCACCGCAGCCTTCGCAAGTTATCGTCATATTCGCTCTACCTCGTTTCTTATTATCTTCAATATGATGAAAAATCAACAGCAATAGTATAGCATATTTCAGCTCTTCTTTCTACTCTCTCAAGAGGTTTTTTAGGTTTTTTAGTCAAAAAAAATCTAAAATCCTAGCACATCAGCGAAAATCAGCCTTCTTCATCTTCTAAACTTTTCAGCGTGATCTCATAAAAGCCATGACGGCTTTCAAAAAGTTGCATTCTTTCTCTTAATCTGCTATAATAAGGCTCATAAAATCCTGGAGTGCCAAAGCGTCTGGCTGAGAGAAACATGCGTTTCAATCCAAAGAACCTGATCTAGTTCGAACTAGCGTAGGGAGTGATTCATATCGATCAATCAAAAATCGTTATTTATCAAATGCACCTTTTTCAGGATTTTAAATAAATCAGAAGGATAGAAGGTGTTTTTTCATGGAAAAAAATAAGCAGTACCCGTGGTCTGGTTGTGGTACAAACAAAGACATTACCGGTTGTCGGTTTTCACTTTCGGTCATGCGTGACGACTATGTGAGGCATATTTTATCTGCGCTCAAACAAGTGGATACACGTCATGTCTGGTCCCATACCGATGCGTTGTCAACCACTTACCGGGGACACAAATTCAATGTGGTGAATGCAGTTAAAGAACTCTTCATCGCAGCCAATGATGGCAAAACCCACATGACCCTTGAAGCGACTTTTACGAAAGGTTGTCCTGGCGATACAGAAGCAGATATCCCTTTGGCATTATCTCCAAAAGAAAAAGAAGTCCAAGAGAAAAAGTTCGATGTGTTATGCAAGTTTTCATTTTATCCCATGGGAAGTAACGACTATATGGACCAAATTGCCTATGTGGTCAACTTAGCCATCGATCGCAACTTGTACGTAGGACCTTCTCATTATGCCACTGAATTAAAAGGAGATGTTCAAGACTTATTCGCTTATTTTAACGACATCATTAACTACGCAGACGAACACATCGATCATTTTATTTACCAAGTCACACTGTCGGTGAATTCACCCTCAACGCAGTAGCGATGCCAGTATTGCCTCATGGGTAAACCGCTTCACCTCAACGTCGTCAACTTAGCATCTTTTTAAGCTAAAATGAACAGCATCGCTGAAAATGACAAGCCTTACTGGCACGCGATTGTTAAAGTGGATGAAATAGAAACTGAAGTTGACGACATTGTATTCACATTTAAAAAGGAGCTTAAATGCGTATGAATTTTGAAATTTTAATGGGTCTCGTTCTCGGGGTTGTCTTCATCGGGTTAGTCTTTTTGTCAAAACGGATGGCTCAAACGGAGTGGAAGCTTCAAGACATTATCCTTTCAAGTATTTTGGGTGGCTTATTTGCCGTCATTTGTTTCATCACTGTTTTAGTCGGGATGGGACCCTTGGTTCCTCTTTTTGCACTGCTCGGTCTAAGTGGTCTCGAATTTGAAGTCGTATGGGGTATTTTTCTCATGTCTGCTGTTTTAGCACCTTATGTCATGCAAAAGCCAGGCGTTGCCACATTGGTCGGTTTTTTAACAGGTTTTCTTCAAGTACTCATCGGAAGTCCATTTGCCGCCACTGTTTGGCTCTCTGGCCTTGTCCAAGGCGTCGGTGCTGAAATGGGTTATGCCTTATTTGGTTACAAAAAATGGAACCTTGCGACCACATTAATCGCTGCCACAGGTGCCACCATCACCAGCTTTATTTTAGCTTGGTATCGCGGTAGCTGGACTGATCTT
>WRKJ01000089.1 GCA_009778135.1 Defluviitaleaceae bacterium | reverse complement strand
GAATGAAGTATTTTTAATATCGCGGGATGGAGCAGTTGGTAGCTCGTCGGGCTCATAACCCGAAGGTCGTAGGTTCAAGTCCTACTCCCGCAACCAATTTTTATTTTAACTTGATTTTTGCTACAAAAATGAGTAAGAAGAAAATTATAGCTGGCTTTGTAGCTCAGTCGGTAGAGCAATGGACTGAAAATCCATGTGTCGGCGGTTCGATTCCGTCCAAAGCCACCATCTTTTTTTAATAGGTCCAGTGGTGTAGTGGTTAACATGCCTGCCTGTCACGCAGGAGATCGCGGGTTCGAGTCCCGTCTGGACCGCCATTTATTTTGAATATGATCGTAGTTGATAAGCTTTGTTAGAGAGCTTATTTTTTATATTTTTAAAGAATAAATGAGGCGGACGACATTGATGATTGATTTTTTAAGTAAAAAATTTGTAAAAAACCACGATCAGTATGAGGATCCGAAAGTTAGATCTGTTTATGGTATTTTATGCAGTGTGGTTGGGATTGTTTTAAATCTTATCATGGCCATTTTTAAATTGTTGTTTGGTATGATTGGAGGGAGCATGACGTTACTAGCAGATGGGTTTAACAACTTATCTGATGTAGCGAGTCATTTGGCAACGCTATTTGGTTTTATCTTTTCAATAAAAAGTCGTGATAAAGAGCATCCTTTTGGTCATGGGCGACTTGAGTATTTGATGGGATTGCTTATTTCTGTTTTAATTCTATTTGTGGGTCTTCAACTTTTATGGGGTGCGATTCATCAGATTTTTTCACCTGAACCTATCTTTTTTTCGTGGTCTGCGATTGTGGTCTTAGGCTTTTCTATTTTACTTAAATATGGTATGGGAAAATTGAACATGACGATCGGGACTAAAATTAATTCTTCTGCTTTAATGGCTGCTGGTCGAGACAGTAAAATTGATATGTTGTCTACTTTAGTGACGCTGATTTCGTTAATTGCTTCTTTGTATACAACATGGCCCATTGATGGTATTTTCGCTATTTTCCTTTCAGTGATCATTATAAAAACCGGATACGACATTGCCAAAGAAACCATCACGTCTTTATTAGGCGCTCCACCAGATGAAACGTTATTGGTTGAACTGGCAGATTTTGTCTTAACTTATGAAAGGATACTGGGTACACATGATTTGATGATTCATGAGTATGGACCGGGTAAGAAGTACTTGACACTGCATGTGGAAGTGAATAAAAATGAAGAAATGATGGCGATCCATGATGTGATTGATCAGATAGAACGTGATATTGATGAGACATTTAATATGAAAGCGACCATTCATTTAGATCCGGTTGATTTAGATGATGCGTTAACATATGAAATGAAAAAATTTATCAGTATTATGGTGAAAGCGATCAATCCAGCTTATAGCATTCATGACTTTAGAATTCGCCAATCCAGCCAAGCATTCCTATTAATCTTTGATCTCATGATTCCAGCTGCTGATGGCACACCTCATGCTGAATTGAAGTTGCGTATCGATGACTTAGTAAAAGCTTATAATCCGCAGTGTGAAACCTTAATTGAGATTGATCACAGCTATAGCTAATGAAGGGAACGTCTATAAAAACGATATGATGTGACGACCGTTGATCGTTTTTTTCAGGATATTTCGCCATCACTTGACAGTTTCGCTAAAAAAGAGTAGATGGTGATATCATTTTAGTCATTGCTGGACTTTTCTTTTTATGACTTGGTATAAAGGTATAAACTGCTTGAAAATGGGGCAGTTTATATTTTGGCATCTTTTTTTAACTGATGGAAGAGATCAAGTAGCGTCTATTGAGTCAATGTGATGCTTCGAAAAAAATTTTTTAAATGAATTAGCACTATCGGGTTGACAGTGCTAATAAAAGAGTGTATAATAGCATTAGCACTTTAACGTGTCGAGTGCTAAGTGAGGGATTGAGATGCTAACAGAAAGGCAAAATTTAATTTTAAAGACCATCGTTGAAGAATTTGTATCAACGGCACTTCCGGTTGGTTCTCGTGTCTTATCTAAAAAAGAAAATCTGACATTTTCTGCTGCAACCATTCGAAACGAAATGGCAGATTTGGAAGAATTTGGCTTCATTGAAAAGACACACACATCCAGTGGACGAATACCGAGTCATAAAGGGTATCGTTATTATGTTGATTATCTTGTGGATAAAAAAATCAATGACCCTGTCATTCCAGAAGCTTTTCAATTTCATACATTAATCACTCAAAAACAAATCGAACGTGAAACTGCTGTGAAGGAAGCTTTGAAGATGTTGTCGAGTTTAACTAATTACACCTCTATTTTACTCGGTCCATCTCGGGAAAATAACGTGGTTCAAAAAATTCAATTCGTCCCTTTATCTGAATCGCAAGCTGTTTTGATTTTAATCACAGATGGTGGTCATGTCGAAAGCGTCACAACAACATTACCATCCGGAATCAATATTGGATTGATGGAAAACATCATTAAAGCACTTGATAAGCTTTTGGCAGGTGTCCGCGTTGCAGATGTTGAATCTAAACTGACAGAAGGGTTTGAATATCAGTTATATGAGTACATTTCTTACAAAGAAGAAATCTTATATGCCATGTTGAAACTATTGGGGCAGTCAATGGGAAACAATACGTACATGTTAAGTGGTAAGTCTAACATTTTAAAACAACCGGAATTTTCAAACTTAGATGAGATTTCGACCCTTTATGAAATGATTGAAGAAGATCAAATCATTAAAGTGATTGATGATGCTACAAAAGAAACAGGCTTAACAGTGAGAATTGGAACTGAAAATGAAATTAAAGCCATGGACAATTGTACACTCATTACAGTTCCTTATCAAATCAATGCCCATGAACAAGGTAAAATCGCGTTACTTGGTCCCACGCGTATGGAATATCAAAAAATCATTCCATTGCTCGAATATGTGGCGAAAATCATGAGTGACTTGTATAAAGGATAAGATGTTAAAAAGAAGGTGAGCTAAATTGAGCGAAGAAGTGAAAGAAGAAGCATTAGAAAATAAAAGTTGCTGTGGTGGAGAAACTGACAGTGGTTGTGGATGTCATCACGATCAAGATGTTGACGTTGCAGATTTGACAGATGAAGAAGAAATGGACTTATTAGAAGAAATGGCGCGTTTAAATGATCAGTTGCTTCGAAATCAAGCAGAACTTGAAAACTTTAAAAAACGCATGAATGATGAACGCATAAAAGACAATAAATATCGCTCACAATCCCTTGCGACAGCAATTTTGCCAGCACTTGACACATTTGAGCGTGCCATGGCTGTAGAAACAGAGAATGAAGAAGTCAAAAACTTCCTTACTGGTTTTGAAATGGTTCACAAGCAATTTATTGAATCTTTAGCCAGTGAAGGCATTGAAGCCATTGACGCAGAAGGACAACCTTTTGATCCTAACTTTCATCAAGCAGTGATGCAAGAAGTTGCAGAAGGTGTTGAAGCCGGTATTGTTCTTGCTCAAATGCAAAAAGGTTACACCTTAAAAGATCGCGTCATTCGCCCTGCGATGGTTAAAGTGAGTCAATAAACAAACAATTAAACATCAAATAAAAATTGGAGGAAAATGAAAATGAGTAAAATGATTGGAATTGATTTAGGAACAACAAATTCATGTGTATCAGTTATGGAAGGTGGAGAAGCAAAAGTTATTGCTAATCCAGAAGGATTAAGAACAACGCCATCAGTTGTGGCATTTAAAGGAGATGAGCGTCAAGTCGGTGATGTGGCAAAGCGTCAAGCGATTACCAACCCGAATACGATTATGTCCATTAAAAGACATATGGGAACCAGCCATAAAGAAAAAATTGATGGTAAAGAATACACACCACAAGAAATTTCTGCGATTATTTTACAAAACTTAAAAGCAACGGCTGAAGCTTACTTGGGACAGCCTGTCACTGAAGCTGTTATTACAGTACCTGCTTACTTTAATGATGCAGAACGTCAAGCAACAAAAGATGCAGGTAAAATTGCAGGTTTAGATGTTAAACGAATCATCAATGAACCAACAGCAGCGGCACTTGCTTACGGTTTAGACAAAACAGATAAAGAGCAAACCATTTTGGTATATGACTTAGGTGGTGGAACATTTGACGTTTCGATTTTAGAGCTTGCTGATGGCACATTTGAAGTTTTATCAACAGCTGGTGACAATAAACTAGGTGGAGATGACTTTGATAAAGTGATCATGGATTGGATCGTTAAAGAATTCAAAGCGGAATCAGGTGTGGATTTAGCAGCAGATAAAATGGCGATGCAACGTGTGAAAGATGCAGCTGAAAAGGCGAAAAAAGATTTATCGGGGATTACATCTGTTCAAATTTCTTTACCATTTATTTCGATGAATGAATCAGGACCTTTGCATTTAGAAAAAACATTATCACGTGCACAATTTGATGACATGACATCATCGCTTGTTGAGCGTACCATGGTACCTTTACGTCAAGCTTTAAAAGATGCCGGTGTGACGGCCAATGATTTACACCAAATTCTTTTGGTTGGTGGATCGACGCGCATTCCAGCAGTTGCAGAAGCGATTAAAAAAGAACTTGGAAAAGAGCCGAGTAAAGGCGTCAACCCTGATGAAGTTGTGGCGATGGGTGCTGCCATTCAAGCAGGTGTGCTACAAGGTGATGTAAAAGATGTTTTATTACTAGACGTTACCCCATTATCATTAGGAATTGAAACGATGGGTCAAGTGATGACCAAATTAATTGAGCGTAACACGACGATTCCAACGAAGAAATCACAAGTTTTCTCAACGGCAGCAGATAATCAACCAGCAGTAGACATTCATGTCCTACAAGGTGAACGTCCAATGGCCACTGATAATAAAACGTTAGGACGTTTCCAATTAGCTGATATTCCACCAGCACCACGTGGCATCCCTCAAATTGAAGTAACATTCGACATTGATGCAAACGGAATCGTTAATGTAAGTGCCAAAGACTTAGGGACGAATAAAGAGCAAAAAATTACCATCACGTCTGGATCAGGTTTAAGTGATGCAGAAATTGATCGCATGGTCAAAGAAGCTGAAGAAAATGCTGAAGCTGATGCGAAGAAAAAAGAAGAAGTAGAATTGAAAAATGAAGCAGAACAAATCATTTTTGCAGCGAAAAAAGCATTAACTGACTTAGGTGATGAAGTGACAGCTGACGAAAAAGCAAACATTGAAAAAGCATCAGAAGAACTACAAAAAGCAATTGATGATAACGACATGGAAGCAATTAAAGAAAAGAAAGCCACATTAGAAACAGCGAGTCAAGAAGTCGCCATGCGTGCTTATCAAAAAGCAGCAGAAGCAAATGGCGCAGGTGCTGAAGGTGCAGACTTTGCTGATGCAGCTAATCAACCTGCTGATGACAGTGTTGTCGATGCTGAATATACTGAAGTGTAGCATGGTGAAGCAGGCCGAACGTATTAACTGTAACTAGATATCATTAAGCAGATAGTCAAAGTCTATTGCTGACTTTGACTTTTTGCAGGGTTTATCAGAAAAGAAATGACATGTATATATTGATGTAAAGTGTGGTTTTGATTAAGGAGGCGAGAATATTGGCGAAAAGGGATTATTATGAAGTCTTGGAGATTAGTAAAAGTGCAACCGAACAAGAAATCAAACGTGCGCATCGTCAGCTCGCAAAAAAATACCATCCTGATGTGAACAAAGAAGCTGATGCAGAAGAAAAGTTTAAAGAAATACAAGAAGCCTATGAAGTGTTAAGTGACCCCAATAAAAAGTCGACTTATGATCAATTTGGACATGCTGGCATGGAAGGCATGGGTGGTGCCGGTGGCTTCGGTGGCGGCGGTTTTGAAGATATCTTTGAAGGCATGTTTGGTGGTGGTTTTGGTGGTTTTGGTGGTTTTGGTGGATTCGGTGGCGGACGAAATGCCAATGCTGCTCGCCGAGGTGCTGATTTAGAAAAGACACTCATCATTACGTTTGAAGAAGCAGCATTTGGAGCAAAAAAAGAAATTACGGTTAATCGAGAAGAGGAATGTACAAAATGTGCGGGAAGTGGTGCGCGTTCTAAAGATGATGTTAAAACATGTACACAGTGTTCAGGTAGTGGGCGTGTCACAGGTGTGCAAAATACGATTTTGGGACGGATACAAACCCAAACAGTTTGTCCAACATGTCATGGTAATGGAAAAGAAATTACACATAAATGTGATAACTGTCATGGACGTGGAACGAAAAACAAATCCAAAACGATCGAAGTTAAAATTCCAGCAGGTGTGAATCAAGGCCAACAAATCAGGTTGACGGGTCAAGGAGAAGCCGGTAGCAATGGCGGACCAACTGGTGATCTTTATGTTGCATTCCGTGTCAAACCCCATGATTTCTTCACGAGAGAAGCGTATGATTTGCATTGCGAAGTCCCGATTACATTTACACAAGCTGCATTGGGTGCTGAAATTGAAGTGCCGACATTAGATGGTCGAATCTCATTAAAAATTCCAGCAGGAACACAACCTGGAACAGAGTTTAGATTGCGTGCAAAAGGTGTGACACATATTGGTCGAGAATCTTTTGGTGATTTATATGTGAAAGTGAAAGTGGCTGTTCCAAAGAAAATCACTGCAAGACAGCGAGCACTTCTTGAAGAATTTGATTCATTAGAAGATAAGTCTGGTACCCTTTGGGAAAGGTTCAAAAAAGCTTTTAAATAAGTGGAAAAAAGAGCGAAGACATCAACGTAAGAAATAAGAAAAATATGAATTATTTCATAGATACCCTTTGACAAAACATTAAATTTATGTTAAAGTTGGAGATGTCAAAGTTAAATTTTAGATAAAACGTGGAGGAAAATAAATTATGAACCGGACGCAATTGGTAGAAATCATCGCAACAAAATCTGAACTAACCAAAAAAGATGCAGATAAGTTTTTAACTGCTTATATTGAAACGATCACTGATGCAATGAAAGCTGATGATAAAGTAACTTTAGTAGGATTTGGCACATTTGAACTACGTGAGCGAGCTGCACGTGAAGGACGCAACTTACAAACTGGGGAGCCGATGCACATTCCAGCGACCAAGTATCCCGCGTTTAAAGCTGGTAAAGCATTTAAAGAAGCTGTAAAATAAACGATAAAAAGAGAAAACATCATTTTCATGAATATCACTCATTTTGATCAATTTGAGTGAATTGATCATAACACGACCATTAATAAACAATTTTTGCATCTTACTTCTGATATACTAGCTTTACTGTATATAGAAAGTGAGGTGCATTTTATGCACAAGAAAATGGGAGATTTTAGTTTCAAACTTATCGTGGGTGCCATTATTTTCGTTGTTTTTGCGAGTGGGATTTATTATGCGAATGACGGATTTAGACAACTTGATGATGAGCACCTATCACTACAAGAAACAGCACGCGTGGTTGAGATCTTATCTGAAGATATTCAAGTGGTTGAAGGTGGATTTTATCGTGGAGAAATGAGGCTTTTGCTTGAAGTTGAAACAGGGATGTATACAGGTGCACAAACAGAAGTCAGCTATTTTTTGAATCAAATGACAGATCGACCGTTAGAAATAGATGACCGGATGTCAATTCGTATTTCCATCGTTGGAGGTGAAGTCATGAGCATCCATATTCAAAATCCTGAACGCCGTGAAGTCGTCTTTTCTTTTTTAGTGCTTTTTCTAACGGTGCTTGGCATGCTTGGCGGCAAACGGGGTTTACTAGCCATTGCAAGTTTGGTATTTACGTTGACTTGTGTGATTTTTCTGTTGATTCCATTAATGCTACGTGGCTACCCAGTGATTTTAACGACTTTTTTAATCTTGATTCTTGTAACCATTGTTTCGTTAACTTTTTTAGTTGGCTTGAGTGCAAAAGGGATATCGGCTATGATTGGCTGTCTCATTGGGATCATGGTTACAGCCATTTTAACCCATTTGAGTAGTCGCATGGCACATATATCAGGCTTTCACATGGAAGAAGCCGGTTTGATTTTAGCAACGACAGACTTTCCAGTGACGCAAGCATCAGGGCTATTGATGAGTGGTGTGCTCATTGCTTCTTTAGGGGCTGTGATGGACACTGCTGTGACCATCGCATCAACGATTCATGAACTGCGTCAAAACAACCCTAAAATGGCAGCTGGTAAATTGTTTCGATCAGGAATGAATGTGGGAAGAGATACGATGGGAACCATGACATGCACCCTTATTTTAGCTTTTGCGGGTACTTCTTTAAACATGATGATTTTGATTTACAGTGGTGGCACTTCTTTGAATCAGCTGATTAATAGCGACTTTATGGTCATCGAAATCATGAGAAGTATCGCTGGGAGCTTGGGTATTATTTTAACGATTCCAGCCGTTGCATTTGTTAGCTGTGTGATGGATTGACGACATTCATAATTTCTCTCTTGTTTCATACACTTTAGTATGAAGGGCAATGGGGGTTTTTTAAATGGGTATCCTGAATAAAATTGAAGATTTGATTTTCAGTTCCAAGACATTTGCCAGTGTGGAAATTTTGAAACATAGAATGGTGATTGTTAAAATGCGTTGTGAAATCGGCTATTTATCTGAGCATGAATGTCACCTATTAGGCACCCATGACGTCCGCTATAAAATAATGGGTCACAACCTACAAGTGAAAGAATTCGGAGATACTTATGTAAAAATTGAAGGTGCGGCGATCACAGGTTTTTTAATTGAACGGGGGAATAATGGATGAATAATGGTTGGTTGCAGTTTCTCATTCCGAAAGTTCATGTTCAAGTCGACAGTTTAGCAGAGCTGTCACAAATAAAGGCTGAAAAAGGACGCATTTATCGACTTAAGCGCGTAGAAGATGGCTATGTGATCACCATTCGTCGTGACAGTGTGAACCAAGGGTCGATCGTTGGCCGCCAGTCCATTTATCGTTCCCTTACAAGGTTTGTTTTACCGGTTGCATTTGTGTGGACCATGCTGTTGGTTGCGATTCAATTTGTGACCCTTGATTATGAAATCCGAGGTAATTTGGTTCATGAAGACGTGGAAATGGTACATGAATTAATTGATGCTTACTTTATGAGAATGGGCACATTTGCCTTTTTTCATGGAAGCGAGGAAGCGCTAATCGAAACTGTTGCAACAGCTTTTCACGACTATATTTGGGTTGATGTTCAAGTGGTGGGAAGCCTCCTCGTGATCAACATTTTTGACACACAAGTCACAGAAAAAGCGGAGGCTGGCCCTGCCATAGACACCTTGTATGCAAGAGCAAGTGGTGTGGTCACAAAGGTTGACGCAAAAGGGTGTCGGGTATTGGTCGAAATTGACCAAGTGGTCCATCAAGGTGATCCTTTGATTACCTGTTACACACCGACGGGATTTGGAACAGAGGTGGCACCCATTGAAGGGGCTGCAGCTGGCTCGGTTTATGCGCATGTTTGGTATGAAGTCGCGATTACGTTTCCCCGTGAATATGGCGTACGGATGGTCACAGGAAGCAGCCGGAGTCATTTGTTTTTAAATGTTGGCGCTCATCGATTAAAGGTTTGGGGAGCGGAGGTGCCTTATGAGGTGTTTGATACAAGAAATCAAGTATTTAACCCATTAGAATTATTTAAGGTTGCACCGATTACCCTTGAACGCGTGCATTATTATGAGAAAAGTGATATAATATTAAGGAACGAAGTGGAAATGATTCGCAAAAGAGCAGATGATTTGGTGAAAGCTCAGCTTTCGGATCTCATGTTGGAAGCATTTGAATTGGTTGACTTACATTTTCTATCTCTTGAAGAGCAAGAAGGAATGGTGAAAATGATCTACCATGCGACAGTTAATGAAGACATTGCCAACTAGTAAAAGCGATGCTGGGTTCAACTTCCATCGCTTTGTTATGCATGAAACGAGCCTTTTCGCAAGCATTTATTGGAGGTTATATTTTGACTAAATTTACAATCGACGATACATCCGTTGGTGAATTAAACGAATTATTTGGAGCAAACGATGAGCATTTGGCTTTATTAGAGTCACATTTTGAAACAGAGATGGTGTTAAGAGGCAATGAACTCCATATATTTGGGGAAGCAACGCTTGGTGAAAGGATTGTCCCCATTGTTGATTCCATGCGGCAACTTTATCAAAAAGGGCAAATGATTACCAGCAGTGATGTGACTTATTTATTAAGAGCCGGTAGTGATCTAAGTGGCACTGATGCAGCAGAAAAAAAATTAAAAAATGTGGTAGATGCGCGAGCTGAAATTACAAAAACGCAAAAAGGAAAGTCGATTTATGCGAAAACATTAAATCAACGGGCTTATTTTGCGAAAATTCAAAAAAGTGATTTGGTCTTTGGTATTGGGCCAGCAGGTTGCGGGAAAACGTATCTGGCTGTGATCATTGGGGTCATGATGATGAAAAAAGGTGAAGTTGAACGGATTGTCATTACGCGACCCGTGGTTGAAGCGGGAGAAAGTCTTGGTTTTTTACCTGGTGATTTGAAAGAAAAAGTCGATCCTTATTTACGACCCTTATACGATGCGTTTCATGATGTGCTGGGAACTGAAGTGACGGAGAAAATGACGGCGCGCGGTCAAATTGAAATTGCACCACTTGCTTATATGCGCGGTCGAACATTAGAAAACGCATATATTGTGCTCGATGAAGCACAAAACACGACGAAGGAACAAATGAAGATGTTTTTAACCAGATTGGGTGAGCATTCAAAAATGGTCATCACAGGTGATGTGACACAAATTGACTTACCTAAAAAAGTCACCAGTGGGCTAGTTCATGCCGCCCATGTTTTAAAAGATGTTCAAGGGATTGAATTTGTTAACTTCGATACAGTGGACGTGGTTCGACATCCATTGGTACAAAAAATCATTGAATGTTACATGCAAGTTGATGGAAAAAATCAGGATGATCAAGGTCATCCTGAGCGAATTAAAAGATAATAACAGGTGAGAAAATGGCAATGGAAATTTTATTTCATAATGAAACAGACGTGGACATAGAAGTGTATGAAACAGTCATTAAAGATGTCCTTGATGAAGCAGTTAAAGTTGAAGGACTTACTGATCATTACGTCTGTCATTATATTTTTGTTGACAATGACAAAATAAAAAAAATGAACGCATACTACCGTGGGAAAGATTACCCGACTGATGTTTTAACTTTTGAAGCAGAAGAAGAGCCATTTTTTAACGGTCGTAAAAACTTAGGGGATGTTTTCGTTTCAATTGATAAAATGATTGAGCAAGCATATGAATATGGTCATGGAGAAGTGCGAGAAATGTCTTTTTTGGCTGTTCATGGCTTTTTACATTTGTTAGGTTATGATCATTTAGACGAAGCAGGGGAAAAAGAGATGTTTGCCAAACAGGAGGCTATTTTAAATGCAAAAGATATCCGACGCTAAAGAAAAACACACGTTTAAAGCACTTAAAAATTCTTTTAAATATGCGTTAAACGGTGTTTTTACAGCGCTCGCGATTTGCCGCAACTTAAAAATCCATTATGTATTAGCTTGCATTGCCATCGCATCTGGCTTTTATTTTGATATCACACAGGTCGAACTTGCCATTATTTTACTGGCCATTACCCTTGTGGTCACCCTTGAAATGATGAACACAGCCATTGAGAAAGTCGTTGATTTATTGACTGAAAAATACCATATTTTGGCGCTAATTGCCAAAGATATTGCAGCAGGTGCTGTCTTAATTGCATCAGTCATTGCGTTTATCATCGGTGCATTAATCTTTGGTCCTCATTTGGTGGCTTTGTTAACCTAGAAAAACATTTATAACATGCAGCAAAAGATACAGTGATGGGATGTTTCAAATTTTCTTCGCTTAAAAAGCCCAATCTCTTTAATAATTTATTGACATTTGTAGAAAAATGCCGTATCATTTAGATAGTCAATTTAAAAAAGCACAGTTAAAAAGCCCTTTAACTGTGCCATTGATTAAAACAAACAAAGACAGCAGAAAATATATGACACATATTTTTTTCTACACTATGCATTATACATCAAACAAAACGGGTTGTCAATGCTTTGTAGAAAAAAAGAGCAGTCAAAAGGAGAATGATGCCCGTGGCTCAAGAAAAAGTAGAATCAGAACTAGTGGCGAAAATTAGAAGTTTATGCAAAGAACATGGCATTTCAATGAGAAGACTTGAAAGAGATAATGAGTTTGGAAATGGGCTTGTTTCAAAGTGGTCTCACTCATCGCCGAGTGTGGCTTATTTACAAAAAGTGGCACAGTACTTCGGTGTCAGCATCAATTATTTACTTGGTGAAAAAGAATTCGAAGAGACGGGGAGTAAGTATGTCTTCCCGCATAACATCATTGCAGAAGCACGTGTCGCGTATTCGGTAGAAAATGAAAAAGTGAGAACAAAAGCGACGCATCAAAAATTAGATATTCAACAAATGTTGAAATACTTGATTAAAGTGACCAATGATGGATCAAAAGAAATTCTTTACAAAGGAAGACCTTTAACGAGACAAGAAATGCGAGAATTGAAAACAACACTCAAACAAACAATGGAAGCATGTAAAGTGTTTGATAAAAAACAGATTAGAAAATAAGATGTGATAAGAGCTTCGTAACTGGCGCTTTTTTTACGAAATGAATGATCGAGCCAGTTGTAAAGAGAGGGCTTCAATATGGGAGTAGACGCAACCGTGAGCGATTTGAAGAATGTGACTCAAATCATTGGAATTTAGATTTTTAAACATCAAATTGGACATACTAAAATGAATCATTATTTTAGGTGGTGATGAAAATGAGAAGAACCGAACATTCCATATTAATGAAAGTCGTTGGTTTCACAATGGGCTTCGTTTTAGCGCTAACCATCATTTGTGCATGGCTTGCAGTCATTGGTGCCCAAGAAGAGGATGAAACTAGATAACGCAGGTTATCTGGTTTTCTTGTTTTTAGAGGCAATTATTTGACAAAAGGACGTTTTTCCTTTATAATCACATAAGTGTCTTGACAGCATTAAAAGGTGAGACCCTTTAAAACAAAAGGATGTGTATTGCGTGAGGAAAAGTCGTCATGGAATGGGATCGAAGTTAATTGAAGCATTAGATAATATGGGGATGGGTGTTTTGGCCACCTTAATTGTTGGAACGATTTTACGCCAACTGGCTACTTTACTTGGCGATCGGTTTTCAATTTTATTTACCATCGGTACCTATGCCCAAGTGTTCATGGCAGTTGGTGTGGCCATTGGTGTGGCCCATGCACTCAAAGTAAAACCAGTTGTCATGTATGGTGCAGTTGTTACTTCTATGATGGGTGCTGGTGCGTTTAGCTTAGTCGACGGTGTGGTCTCGCTAAGGGTTGGTGATCCGGCTGCTGCTTTTGTGACAGCACTTGCGACGGTTGCCGTTGGGAGTTGTATCGCTGGCAAAACGAAACTCGATATCATGATCACACCGATGGTTTCACTGATCTTGGGTGGTCTTGTTGCCATTTATGTGGCACCTTGGGTGACAGCTTTAACCAGTTGGATTGGGATCGCTGTCACGGCTGCAACAGAGATGCATCCGATTTTAATGGGCATCATTGTTGCGATCATCTTCTGCTTTATTATTATGTCGCCACTTTCATCATCAGCGCTTGCCATTGGCTTAGGACTGACTGGTCTTGCTGCAGGTGCTGCATTGGCAGGAACAGCAGCATCCATGGTTGGCTTTGCAGCCATCTCTTTTAAAGACAATGGGATTGAAGGGTTAATTTCACAAGGGATTGGCACCTCTAAAATTCAATTTGGCAATTTTGTCAAAAACCCAGCCATTTTTCTTCCGACCATGTTTGCTTCAGCCATTATGGGACCGTTATCGACAGTTGTTTTTAGGATTGAAACGAATTCACTCGGTGCAGGTATGGGCACCAGTGGTTTGGTCGGTCAAATTCAAACCCTTTATGTGATGGGGTCTGGTGCATGGTGGCAAATTGTCCTCGTCCAAGTGTTACTACCGATCGTGATCAGTTTACTTGTGTGGAAATTTATGAATAAACGACAGTGGATAAAAACAGGGGATATGGTACTGCCTAAAGGGTAAAGGCTCTAAAAAGATGAGCAGATTAGTTAAGCAAGCATGTGATGTATCGGAGACTGTGCCAACAATTAAAAATTTAAACAAAACATATGTCATATCGAATACGCGGACCTTGAGGTCGCATTTTACAACAAGAAAAATAATAAAACCACGTAAAGGTTGCGCTATAAAAGCGGTCTTGATCGTGGTTTTTTCATTTTTGGTTGATAATTCCAATCATTGTATTAAATATTTTTGTATGACGTGATTTACTACTTTTTGAGAGAAAATAAGAAAATTTGTTGAATCTTTAGCGTGAAATAGATATAATTACATAGGTATACACTGTCGTAAATGAAGTAATGGGCTAAGGTCGTAGGTGTGAAGTGATAGGAAAAGAGGTGTTGGTTTGACTTATATTGCGAGAACAAATAAGGATCGGGATGGGGAGCTGCCAGAAGGTGAGGTATTACGGGAGCAGTTATTAATAGATCATCTGCAAGGTGTGGCCAAATATGCGAGAGAATTTGCGTCGAAGTTTGGAATGGAGCGGATGGCTGAGTTTTTAGGGTTGTGTCATGATCTTGGTAAATATTCCTGTGAGTTCCAAGATCGCGTGCGAGGGGCTTCCATCAAGGTTGATCATACAACAGCAGGGGGACAAAAATTAATAGAGATCATGGTAGGGGAGCAAAAGTTAACTGACGTAACCCTTGCTGATTTATTAGCCAATTGTATTTTTGGTCATCATGGTGGCTTGTTAAATCAAGGCGAATCGGCTGATATTGGTCATGAAAAAAGATCGGTTTTCGCCAGGAAAAGTAAAAATGTTGGTGAAGGTCAATTTGTTTTTGGTGACTTTCATGCTTATGCCTCGGAAGTGAACCTTGAAAATCCGACTTCAGCATTTCTGGAAGCTTGTGCCAAAATGAAGCCTATTTGCACTGCTAAAAAGAAAGGTCAGCAATCGTTTTCAAACTCTTTTTTAACACGAATGCTATTTTCTTGTCTCGTTGATGGGGATTACTTGGATACAGAAAAGTTCATGAAAGGTGATGTCGGTAGATCTGATCATGATGACATGACTACTTTGTTGGAGCGGTTGAATCAAAAGTTAGAAAAGTTTACGGACATAAAGGGATTAAATCAATACCGCAATGACATTTTGCAAAGCTGCATCAACAAAGCCAAAGGGGAAAAGGGTCTTTATTCTTTAACTGTTCCAACAGGTGGCGGCAAGACGCTATCGTCCATGGCATTTGCCCTTAATCATGCAAAAAAGCATCAGATGGATCGGATTATTTATGTTATCCCTTATACAAGCATCATCGAGCAGAATGCCCAGGTTTTTTCGGATATATTTGACGTAAAAGATGCCAATGGGAAAATGATCAAAAGAAATGTCTTGGAAAATCATAGCAATGCTGATTATGATAATGAAGACACGTCAGCAGGTTATCAGTATCTAGCAGCAGAAAATTGGGATATTCCGATTGTTGTGACAACCAATGTTCAGTTTTTTGAGTCATTGTTTTCCCATCAAACGTCTAAAACAAGAAAGCTTCACAACATTTCCAACAGTGTGATTATTTTTGATGAAGCGCAAATGCTTCCCACTGATTATTTAAAACCGTGTGTGTATGCCATTGAGGAACTCATTAGAAATTATGAAGTGACAGCTGTTTTATGTACGGCAACCCAACCGTCGTTAAATTTGGTTTTTCCCGAGGGTTCCAAAGCACCAATCGAAATTTGTGAGAATTTTAAAGCATTGTATGACAAGTTGAAACGCGTCACTTACGAGGACGCAGGCGTGTTAAACAATGCACAGCTGTTAGAAAAATTAAATGGGCAGACGCAGGTTTTATGTATTGTAAATTCACGACAACATGCCAGAGAACTTTTTGCTGGCTTAGAAGGGGAGTTTAACTATCATTTATCCACTTTGATGTATCCTGAACATCGGAAACAGCAGTTACTTGAGATTAAAAAACGTTTAGCAGCGGGACAACCTGTAAAAGTGATTTCCACTAGCCTTATTGAAGCAGGGGTTGATGTAGATTTTGCTATTGTCTATCGGGCGAAGGCTGGGTTAGATAGCGTGATCCAAGCAGGTGGGCGCTGTAATAGAGAAGGGAAACGGGCGTTAGAAACTTCTAAAGTTTATATGTTTGAACCCGATCCAGAAGAAGTGAAGCCTCCAAGAGGATTAGCCCTTAACCTTTCCGCGACTGACAATGCTTTGAGCAAAGGTTTTGAAATGGGTTCGCCTGAGCAGATTAAAGCCTACTTTGATTATTTGTACAAGACAAAAGGTGATAGCTTGGATAAAAAGACAAAAGATTATCCGACTGAAGGGATCGTTGATCGACTTCAAAAACTTTATATTCAATTTGAAGACATTTCCAATGATTTTAAGTTAATCGAAAGTGGTAACACGAAAACCATTTTTATTCCAAAAGATAAAGAAGCTGACAAGTTGCTTCATCAGCTAAAGAATACGGGAATATCCAAATCGCTATACCGTAAATTAGGGTCTTTTAGTGTGACCATTCCCATATATGAGTACAACAAGCTAGATGAAGAACGCATTTTTGAAAACGTAGAAGGGGTGATTGTGCTAACAGATTTAGACGCTTACTGTGATGAATCAGGATTAAAAGTGGATTTTGAATACCGTGCAGATGGCATATTTTATTGACGAAGCGAAAGGAGATTTTAGAATGAGTGAGAAAATTACAGAGCAGGTTGCTAAGGATAACGGTATCCAATACAATAAGAAGCGGTTGATTAGCAATATTGCTAACAATTATCAAAATTTAGAGCGTTCGATTGTGGACCAGCTATATATGGCGCATGATCTGCATCCAACGACAGCTGGTAGTGCGAGAGAAGACATTTGGTGTAGGATGTTTGAGCAAATTGTTCCGAAGAAGTTTGTTATTGAATCTTCGGTTTTTATCATTGATTCGAATTTTTATGATGATAGCGATAAGGATTTGACTGGAGTTTCTAATGAAGTGGATTTAGCGATTATTGATGAAATGTATACACCATATATTTTTCGATATGGTAAATTGAAATTTGTTCCCATTGAAGCAGTTGCAGCGGTGGTGGAATGTAAAAGTACTGGTAGTAAGAAAGAAGATTTGGAAGCATGGATTGATAGGATTGATGATTTAAAGACTGATGGAAGAGGAATTGCTAGAACGGCTCTAAACTTCCCAGAGTTGCCTCCGACTCAGAAAAAGACAAAACCATTAAAGATATTTTGTGGTTTATCAGGGACTACAGCAAATTTTGATTTTAAAATCATTGCTAAAAAAACTGATGTAAAATCTTACCTTCAAATTAAAAGTAAAAATCAAGATTGGACATTGGAACAATGGCATAAATATTTAAATTCTCCTGGAAATGAAGCCGGTCTCTCACATATTCCAGTTGTAGATCTTTCAAAGTATAAGTTACAAAATTATGTGGTTAAAAAGGATGATGAAGAAATTTCATTATTAACTTTTAATTTTCAACTAAATCAACTGTTGATGATCATTAACAATCCTATTTTGTTCCCACACCGAGCTTATGTGAAGATGTTTAACGAAGGGTTAGGAGCTGGTTCGAAAGTTAGTGGAGGTGAGAAAGCAGATGAAGAATGAAGAAGTTGCGATTTGTGAAGTAACCACTAATGATCACACTAAGAATCCAAATAATATGCCTTATAATATGCCTTTTAAAGTGATAACACCTATTTTTTCCTACGGTGCAGATCAAAAAACACCAGAAATCCGTCCTGCTTCAATTAAAGGCATGATGCGGTATATGTGGCGTATTGCACAATCTCTTATATCAAGTGATGAGTTATTAAAAAAAGAAAGCGAATTATTCGGTGATGCCCAAAAGCATGTATCTCCGATTAGGTTGGCAATTGTATCAAAAGCGCTTAAAGGAGAATCAACCTCATTTCTTTTTCACAAAAATAAATTTAACAAAGATGCCATCTTGCCACAAAACAAACAGAAGCAAGTTAATACGTTCACCTTGAGAATGAGCCTTCGTTTTAAATCAGAGTCGTCCAAAAATATGCATTTTTATGAAAGTTTACTTGAACTTTCATTTATGCTGATGGGTCTTGGTCAACGTAGTCGAAAAGGTCGTGGTCGTGCACAGATTTTTAGCAATGAAAAACTAAGCTCAGATGAAATAAAAACAAAGATTTTAAATCATTTAAATGTAATTGCTGAAGAAAGATCTTATGAACTTGATGGAAAAATAATCAAGTCTCAATTTAATTTTAAAAATATCAATCGTCCTGTCATTGAAAAGGTTCAATTCGGGAAATTAAGAACTACGAAGCAAAAGAATGGAACGTGGGATTGGAAAGGTTTTTTGAAATCTGTTGACGATGCCTTACATAAGATTAAGGTTTTGAAAGATTCACGAGGAAATTCTTTGAAATCAAAAGTTAAAAATGATAAAGGATGGAAATTTGCTACAGGAGATGCAAGTCCAAGATTTGCTTCATCAATTATTGTTGGTGTAGCTGATACTAAAGAAGGGCTTCTACCGATTTATACGTTCGTAAAGCCAGTAGTTGATGGCAAATTGCTTGATGCTACTACAGAATGGAACAGATTTATTGAGCTGATTGAAGGAAGGGAGGCCAATCATGAAAGTAGAAAATGAGCTATCTATTCCAGATCGTGAAGCTGGCTACTTAGCGCTTGTGCAAAGAATTTCTGACATTACAAAAGAAGGCCGAAGTAAAGTTGCAATGGCGGTGAATAAGCAACTGGTTGAGACGCATTGGACTAAGAAAAACTATTCTGAAAAAACGTTAGAAGCCCAATTGATTAAACATTTGGAAGAATTTTTACTTGAACTTGGTCGTGGCTTTGCTTTTATGGGTCGGCAGTATCGGATGACCATTGATAACCGTGATTATTTTGCTGATTTGGTCTTTTACCATGTGGTGCTTAAACGCTATGTGATTATTGAGTTGAAAATCGGTGCGGTTAGACATGAAGACATTGGGCAAATGAATTTGTATCTTGGTTACTTTGCTATAGATAAAACCAATGAAGGGGACAATCCACCTATTGGCATTGTTTTAGGTGCTGATAAAGATGATGTCATGGTTCAATATGCAACCTATGACATGGATTCTAACTTATTTGTAGCAAAATATCAGTTGTATTTGCCAAATGTTGCTGAGTTGCGAAGTTTGCTATTTGAACAGCTGGAAAAAAACAGCAAGGAGGTGGCTAGTGATGAGTAAGGCTTTGTTTACATTCACCATTGGACCAGTTAAGTCTTTCGTTAACAATGGTCGAAAAATGCGGGATTTATATGCGGGGAGTTCAATTTTGTCTGACTTGACGGCGTATGCGATGGAGTGTGTCAAAGGCCTAAAGGGCTTTGAGCTTGTTTTCCCCCATCTACTTGATATGGATCAAACAACAGTAAGGAGTTACCCTAATCGTTTGGTGATAAGTGTTGAAGAAGATTGTACCAATGGTGAGAAGCGGGATATAGTGGCTGATGCAAAAGATATAGAGAAAAAAGTTAGGGAAAAATTTAAGTCACTTTGTTTAGAGATTTTAGAAGGGTGTTCAGAACAACCTAAAGAAAATGTCCTTGCTCTTGAAAAAGGCGGGAAGGCGTGGTCACAACCGTGGGCAACACAGCAAATTGAGTCTTTTTTAGAAGTTTATTGGACATTTGAACCTTTTGAAAAAGATGGCAAGATACGAGAGTATGGTGAGGTTTATCAACAGCTTAATAAAAATTTGATGTCGATTAAAAATCTTCGTCCTTTCAAACAAACGTTTGAATCAGGAGGAAGAAAATGTGGGTTACATCTTGAGTATAATGCCTTGTTTTACAAAGAAAAGAAAGCTTTTCTGGATGAAGGTAGCACCTATCAACTGCCTGATATTGCGAAATTTGACTATCTCGTTCAAGATGATGAAACATTATCGGCGATTGCTTTTGTTAAAAGGTTTTATGAAAAAACTGAGCATTTTCTTTACTCTCATCGGGATATGGTATTTAGGAAGCGATTGGCTTGTGATTATCCCGAGAATCCAAGTTGGTATGAAGATTATGTTGATGGCTGTGTTGATGAAAAGGAAGTACATAGAGCGGGTAAGATTACGAGTATCATTGATGCTATTTTTGACCATTATCCACAGCTCGTTTCTTCGCCACAAGTAACAAATACAGCTGCAATTAAAGAAGCTAAAAGTATTATCAAACAAATAAAAGCAGATATTCCTAACCTAAAATTAAAATCTTATTACGCCATGCTGAAATTCGATGGAGATTCCATGGGAGAGGTATACCGTAAATTTGCTAAACAAGATGAACACGAAGATTTAAGTAGCAAAATTTGTAAATTTGCCATTGAAGCGAGTGAGCTGATTAAAAATGTCGGTGGCATTTGTATTTATGCAGGTGGTGAAGATATTTTAGCGGCATTACCTTTAGAGGAGATTTGGTCAATTTTAGAAAAACTGCATTGTACTTTTAGAAAGCAAGTGAAAATAGATGGGCAACCTGAGATCACGTTTTCAGCTGGAATTGTCGTGGCTCATTTAATGGAACCATTAAAAGATGTGATGTATCAGTTGGATCAGGCAGAAGGTTATGCCAAAAAATATCCAGGGAAAAATGCTTTTGCGATTAAACTAATGAAGCGGGCAGGGGAATATCGAGAGATTCGTTATGGCTTTGATCATACAAAGCAGTACAAGGCATTGGATGATTTTAGAAAAATGCTTGCGGATTTAGAAGAAGAGGCTTATTCAAAATCTTTTTTAACAACGATGATTGGATTAGTTGAGCAACTGCCAGAAGATGCCAGTTGGGAGATGATTAAAGTGTTGATTAAGGCTGGTCTGGGGCGACAATCGTTTAAGAGTGATGAGTTAAAAGGTAAGGTGTTGGAGCGAATAGAAATTTTTTACCACAAGTCGGAAAGTGTTGATAACTTTCTTAATACATTGGATATGGTTAGATTTCTGGCGAGCAATGCCATTATTCATCAAGGAGGTGACAGTTAATGTTTTATCAAGTAAAAGCGGTGGATCAGCTTTTCTTCCGTTCTAGCGTTCCTTTTGAAGGGTCACAACTTTTTCCATGCCAATTTCCACCTTATCCAAATACATACGGTGGTGCGTTTCAAATGTTGGCTCAAGATGCCGAGCAAAGAAAACGACTGCGGATTGGTTTTAATGGTGTTGCTTTAAATGACAGGGAAAAATTAGACATTTGTTTTCCACAACCGTTAGATACAATCGTATTTGATCAGAAGGATGTGAGAAATACTTCAGGTTGTAAGTCTGATACTGAAGATACTAATGGCAATAAAGCAACAACTTTTATCCTTGAAACAATGAAACTTACTCCACGACCCGAATCGAATATGCACGAAGCGCTACCTGTCTGTTTATTCCCAGAAACTGAATTTAAAAAGACAAAATCAAGTGCTGATTGGTATATGAATCAAACTTCACTAGAGAAGTATTTAAATGGTAATAGACACCTTGAATTTAAGCAGGAAAAGGAATCAAAACATGCTGTTGATACTGATGGTAGCAAACTTTTTGATTTGAAGGATTACCTGTCGAAAGAACGAAAAATAGGAATTGGGACTGATATTGAAACAGGTCAGACCAAAAAGGGCCAACTTTATCAAATTGAAATGGTTCGACCAAAGGAAGGATTGCAGTTGATTGTCGAAGCCAGTTCTAAATACAAAGGTGAAGAAAAACTTGCGATTGATCAAGCTCATGTGAAACTGGGTGGTGAAGGGAAAATGGTACAAGTTGAAAAATTAGATCAACCAGAATTTCTGGAATCTCTAGCACCAAATGATGAATCTAAGTTTTTTAAGCTCTACTTTGCTACACCTGCTATTTTTGAGCATGGTTGGTATCCATCTTGGATTGATAATCAAAAAACTTTGACAGGGAAGTTTTCTTATCGAAAAAAGAAGCAAGACAGAGTAGTAGAGAAAAAATTGGAACTCAAGCTAATCGCAGCAGCCGTTGGAAAACCAGAATTAATCGGTGGTTTTGATCCGCATGGGAAAGAACCTAAAGCGTTACGTTATGCCATTCCAGCAGGCAGTGTTTACTATTTTGAAATTCTCAACTATCGAGAAGGGGATTTTGAAAAAGCAAAGAAGCTATTTCATAGACGATGTTTAAGTGATTATCGTGAGGGATCTTATAAAGGAACTGATTCTAAAAAGAAGCAAGAGGCTTATCAGTTTAATCGACCAAAGCAAGTCTTTGACCGCTTGATTTATTGTGATCGTGGCCTGGGCTATGCATTAGTTGGTGCTGTTGATAAGAAAATAATTGAGGAGTTGGAAAAGAATGTTTGAAGAAAAACGATTAATGATGTTATATGGTTTAACCTCATCACACGTAGGGACGGGAGATACGTTAAGTTATATTGATTTACCGATTCAACGAGAAAAACATACAGGCTTTCCAAAGATTGAAGCATCAAGTTTGAAAGGAAGCATTCGTCAAACGATGACGAAAGAAGAAGATAAGCAACGTTCTTCACAAGAGTCAAGCACAGTGACTATAGGTGAAGAAGGGGAAAGCGAAAAGGATTTAGAAAAATATCCACGAACAAAGCGACTACTTGGTAGTTCAGATACAGGTGAGCAAGCTTCAGCAGTTGCGATTTCCGATGCGCGTATTTTATTTTTCCCAGTCAAATCAGCAAAAGGGGTGTTCGCATGGGTTACGTGTCCGATGGTAATGCGACGTTTTCAACAAGACTGTCAACTACTAGGATTTAATACGTTAGCAGGTGCATTGAATGGCTTTGATTTCAGTGATGAAAATCGCTCGTGCCAAACTCTTACTTCTATTTTAAAATTACATAGTGATAAAGACATTGTTGTTCTTGAAGAATTTGATTTTATGCCTGATCAGTGTGAGGGATTTAATAAATGGGTTGAAGCTGTCGCATCGTATTTCCCTAAACCTTTTCCTAATGATTCGAGTAAATCTTTGATTGAATGTTCAGAGTTTAAAAAGCGTGTAATTATGATACCAGATGCCGATTTTGAATATTTTGTGAAACATTCGACGGAGGTTAATACACGAATTAGAATTAACTCTGATACGGGGGTTGTAGATAAAGAAAAAGGCGCACTTTTTACAGAGGAATACTTACCACCTGAAAGTATCTTGTACAGTTTATTATTTCTGACTGATGAGCGAGTTAAAGAAGGAAAAATGAAAGTGATTGATATTGAAAGCGAGATGAGCTGTCTGCTACACGAGAGGCTATTGCAAATTGGTGGCAATACAACTCATGGGAAAGGGTTGTTTAAAATTCGTTGGGAGAAGGAGGCAGTGAAAAATGGCAAAAACAAATAAAAAAAAGGGACATCAGAAGACAAGCTATCCCTATAGTAAGAAACCGAAAGAATCATCAAATAAAAGTCAAATCGCTCCAGAAAGACTAACGGTTACTGGATCGCCTATCGATACTAAAGAAGATACCAGTAAAAATGAAAATACCAAAAAGAGGAGAGTTGCTGAGGTTAATGATAAACGAACAGAGGCTGCATATGATAAAGTTAAATATGTATTAGAAAATTATCCAAACATTCAAAAAGATTTTCGAAGCTTGGCAAGAAGCTTTCCAACTATGGTTCATAATAACGGTCTATCTGCAACGATTGCCTTTTTAAAGGTTAAAAAAGAGGATGATGTCGAAAAAAAAGGTGAAAATCAGCATAATTTATTTTATGAAATTTTGAAAGATTGGCTGATACTTGATGAAAGTGATCAGCCTGTCAGTAGAATATCAATTAGTAAAAATGAATTAAATGGCAAAGAAAGTGATCCAAGCGATCTATTAGAAGCTATCGTTCAATTGCCTCGAGATAAGTATCGCATGGTCACAAAAGAAGTAATGGTTTACACCCAATGGATTAAACGCTTTGCGGAAGGGATGTTGAGTAAGGATGATGGATCCGAGTGAGTTAGAACGAAAGGTCAGTGGATTGAAAAAACAATTAGAGAACCCATATAAAAATACATCATCACAAAGCTTAGGTAAACCGACAAACGAGAAACGGAGGGAAGAAAGAAGAGTGATGCAAGAAGCGAAGGCTACACAACAATCTCAAGAGATTGAAAATGAGAAATCATCTGATTCAAAATTTGAAATCAATTTACCTAAAAGTATGGGAAAGTTTTTTTTCAAAGCTGAAAAATTAGAAGTTGATAATTTATATTTGCTCCATCATAAGTATTCACTTCAATTTTATCATGAAAGAAATTCTAAATTACTTAAGCCAGAAAGCTTTCTTAAAGCTGCTAAACAACCGTCCTTAAGTGAGATTAAAGATCCTGTTATGAAAGAAAAATTACCCCGTCCGAAGCCTTGTGAAATAAACGAAAAATCTACTTCAAGTTTTCAATTAGCAAAACGAACCACCGATCTAGCTAAAGCTTGTGACATAGGTGAGAATCCGGCTTACCATCAGTTTAAACTTCTTGATAAGCTTATCATTGGGATGGGTGGCGAATCACCTTATGATTCGTTATTGCTTATGACGCTTCATCCACTGTATGGGGTGCCTTACTTACCGGCGACTGCGATAAAGGGAATGTTGAGAAGTTATTTCGAGCAAATTGAAGGATTAGAAGGTGTCACTCATAGGTTAAACAAAGATGAACGAAATCGACTATTTGGAAGCGAAGACGATAAAAAACCAAGTCAGTCACAACTTATTTTCTTTGATACTTTTCCCAAGGGCAGTAAATTTGAAATTAGTTTTGATGTGATGACACCGCATTATAAGGATTACTACAACAGTAACGGTCAGATGGCGCCTACTGATGATCAAGATACGAATATTATTACATTTCCAGTTGTAACAGGTGCATGTTTTGACGTGTATGTAGCGTGTAGAGATGCTAAAATTTGGAGTGAATGTCGAGAAAAAATTGAAGATGGTTTAAAAGAAGCCTTTAGTTTTTGTGGCATTGGCGCCAAAACAGCATTAGGATATGGATTGGGAAAATAGGCTTAATTTTTCAAATAAACGAATGAGCATTTTTTGGTGCGAATGGGTGGCTCACATGAAAACTCTGAGGGATTCGCACTAAAAAAATAGGTGGTTTATCGTGAAAAATTTAAAATATTGTGGTAAAATGAATAATAAGCAGTTGAATTTATGTGTTCTTATGCTTGAAATAGATGAGTAAGCGCTTAAAATCGCAGTCGCATCCTTCATGGGTGCGTGGATTGAAATTTGGTCCAAGAAATGAAAGAAAAAGAGGGCGAATGTCGCATCCTTCATGGGTGCGTGGATTGAAATCTTCTATGACCGTCGATTCTATAATGTTTTTCATGGTCGCATCCTTCATGGGTGCGTGGATTGAAATGGAAAATAAAAAACCATCCCTAGAAGCAAAGAAGGGTCGCATCCTTCATGGGTGCGTGGATTGAAATTAAATTCAAGACAACTCTAACGAGTCGCTGATCAGTCGCATCCTTCATGGGTGCGTGGATTGAAATCTCCTAAAATTGTGGGTCTAAAGCACGCACAGTTGGTCGCATCCTTCATGGGTGCGTGGATTGAAATTCAAAATCTAAGGAGGTAGAAAATGGAAGAGTTAGTCGCATCCTTCATGGGTGCGTGGATTGAAATAAGATAATCAAAACTTAAAGAACCCGAAAGGGTTTGTCGCATCCTTCATGGGTGCGTGGATTGAAATTCGAAGAGGCAACACTAGACTACGAAGGTGAGGACGGTCGCATCCTTCATGGGTGCGTGGATTGAAATGGAGGTAGCAATGTTTTTAACATGTTGATCCCGCTGTCGCATCCTTCATGGGTGCGTGGATTGAAATAACACAAATTGCTCTGTTGCTCCTGCATGTGACAGTCGCATCCTTCATGGGTGCGTGGATTGAAATCGCCATCTCATCTTCTGAGCGTGACAATTGGCCAGTCGCATCCTTCATGGGTGCGTGGATTGAAATTTCTCGATCCGCAACACTAAGCTTTTAAACTGAACGTCGCATCCTTCATGGGTGCGTGGATTGAAATACTTAATTCTAGTGTTGTTTCGGACAGTTCTATGGTCGCATCCTTCATGGGTGCGTGGATTGAAATAAGCAAGGCATTCAGCAAATCACTGAGCGACCAACGTCGCATCCTTCATGGGTGCGTGGATTGAAATTATATGGGAGTTGACAGCGCCTATAAGGGTAAAGGTCGCATCCTTCATGGGTGCGTGGATTGAAATCCTTTCCGTTTGGTACACCAATATTTACAACAAAAGTCGCATCCTTCATGGGTGCGTGGATTGAAATAAAAATGGGAATCTGGAATTACAGAACCTACATGTCGCATCCTTCATGGGTGCGTGGATTGAAATCAACGTGTGTTGAAACTTGAAAAATGCATGAGTGTCGCATCCTTCATGGGTGCGTGGATTGAAATCAAGCTCTATCCTAATCATCTTTAACCCAGACCTGTCGCATCCTTCATGGGTGCGTGGATTGAAATTATATTCTTGATGTTTGATGTGACGACGATCATTTGTCGCATCCTTCATGGGTGCGTGGATTGAAATCATGAACTACGCCTCCTTTCTAAGTATTAGGAATCGTCGCATCCTTCATGGGTGCGTGGATTGAAATAAGCATTTCTTTTAAGATAATGCTACCACCACCGGTCGCATCCTTCATGGGTGCGTGGATTGAAATATCAAGGGTTACGGTAGTACATTGATTGACGGTAGTCGCACCTTACATAGGTGCGTGGATTGAAATCGTCGTTTTAAACTCTTCTGAATATCAATTCGTCGTCGCACCTTACATAGGTGCGTGGATTGAAATCCCGTTTCGGTGATCATTTGAGATTAATTGATAGGTCGCACCTTACATAGGTGCGTGGATTGAAATACTTAAAGCTCTCGTTTGTCCGTGCGTCTTTTCGTCGCACCCTTCATGGGTGCGCGGATTGAAATTGTGCATAGAATTTCATGCTTAAAGGTACAAATCAAAAGTTAAAGCTAAAAAAAATGTAGAGGTGACCATATGGGAAAAATGACAGTTTATCACGGTAGTTATCCTGAAATAACGGAGCCGGAAATTATAATGGGTCCATATACAAAAGATTTTGGATCGGGATTTTATTGCACATTAATCAAGGAGCAAGCTGCGCATTGGGCAAAGCGACTTAGTACGCCAACGCTTAATATTTATGATGTTCGGATTAATACATCTTTGAACATTTTAGAGTTTAAACAAATGACTGAAGCATGGCTAGATTTCATTATTGATTGCAGGAATGGTAAAAAACATCAATATGACATTGTGATTGGTGCAATGGCTGATGATCAGATTTATAATTTTATCGAAGATTATATAGAGGGGATTGTGACAAGAGATCAGTTTTGGAGTATGGCAAAGTTTAAATACCCGGCGCATCAAATCAATTTTTGTACTGAAGCAGCGCTAAAATGTTTAGAATTTCGAAAAGCGGAGGTTGTATCATGAAGGGTCGAGAAGAAAAAAGTTCCAATGATTTATTCTATGTTTGTAGCTTGATTGACTATATCGCAAGGAAAACAAAGAATCATCGTAAGGATGTTGTTAACGCACTTGGAAAAGAAAAAATTCAAAAACTATATGATTTGGCAGATGTGTATCACAGTGACAGTATTGATAAAGTTAGTGACGATTTCATTAAGGATGTCAATCTGACAAATGGAAATTTTGATAATGTGGGTGCTTGTATGTATGGGATCCCTACCCATTGGGATATTGGGAAAGTTTATAAAAGACTTATTCTAGGAATCGCGAGGGAGAAAAATATCGATTTAATTGATGCTTTATTTCTAGCTTATCATTCTTTTGTTAGCGAAAAAATTGATGATTATAATAGTAGCTTTTATTATGAGCACTCGGGCAATATTTTGATTTCTTTTTTAGAAGGAATAATGATGTAGTCCTGAGTCTTATCATACAAATTAAGTTTTAAGTACAGTTGAAATTCGGAGTATCCGGTAAGATGTGTGGGGTTGGCGCGCCAGAGCGCTAATACGAAAGTGTTTGCACGCCGAATAGATTAACTGAAACTGTTAGGAACGAAAGGCAGATTATAAAATGGAACGCCGTGTGCCGTGAAGGTCGCACGCACGGTGTGGAGGAGGTGATTTTCAATGGGAAAGAAGTTTAAATCTTTAGCTTTTCAAATTAAGCGTCTCAGGGATAAAGGGGTGATAATTGAAAACGAACAGCTAGTGAAAGAGGTGCTTTTAAAGAGCAACTATTATCACTTGACCACTTGCGGTAAAGTGAAGTTTGCAAAGTCTAAAGGCATGGATGGAAAGTATATTTATGAACCAAGTTTGTTTGAAGATTGGGTTTCATATTTTGAATTGGATTGTAGATTAAGCGAACATTTGATGATTAATTTCATTCGCTTTGAACGAGGAATTAATGCGAAAACTGCTTATTATGTTAGCGAACTTATTGAATCGAATACGTTGACAGCAGATAAGAAAAATGAATTAAAGCAAAAGATTAAAAGTGCTAAAAAGTGCTTTGACTATAATCTTAAGCAAACATGGCAATACATTCCAAAAATGACTTTTGGTGAGCTTGTATATTTATTGGTTTGGATAAGTAAGAATGAACGAGAAATTTATTTAAAAATTATTTCAGATTGGGATTTTTTGAAAAAAGAAAACCGGTTATATGAAATTAATCATCTGCGAAATAATGCTTTGCTTCATCCAAGACCCCTAAATATTTATTTGATTTACGGTAATGTGAATAAAATTGATTTAAATCAGAGAAAGAGAATTATGATTATTTATTGGTTGTTTCGGGTAGAGCGTACTATTAATCTTGAAATTTACTTGAAAAATATGATAAATAATGCAAAGAGGTTTCAAAAAATAAAAAAACAGTCAGTACAAGAGTACTGACTGAAAACCTAGCAGCATAAAAGCTGGGAGAATTTTTTTCCCGACGCCTGACAAGCAGTACGTCTTCGAAGTATAAACATTATATCACATATCGTGGCAGATAGCAATACTAATTTATACGTTATCATAGTATATGCAAATTAAGACGCTTTGATACAGGGTTAAAAAATAAAACTGAAGGAGGAGGTAAACATGGCTTATGGCATTACACTTGAAGTATGGGGCGATTATGCCTTATTCACACGACCAGAGTTAAAGGTAGAACGTTATAGTTACGATGTCATGACACCAAGCGCTGCAAGGGGCATTTTAGAGGCTATTTTTTGGAAGCCGGCCATTAAATATGTCATTGATCGCATTGAGGTTTTAAATGAAATTAAGACGGTGAATGTTCGCAGAAATGAGGTTAAATCGAAAATACCCCTTGGTAGTGTTAAGCAAGTAATGGAAGGTTCAAAAAAAGAGCAGCTTTATCTTGCAACCAGTGATGACATTGCACAAAGGGCATCGGTGATTTTAAAAGAAGTCCGCTACGTCATTTATGCTCATTTTGAATTGACAGATAAAGCAGGTGAAGGGGATAATCACGGGAAATTCTCAGATATTATTCGCAGGCGAATTGAAAAAGGACAGTGTTTTTACAATCCCTATTTTGGCTCAAAAGAATTTACTTTGAATTTTCGACATTATGAGACCAAGCGTGAATCTTTTTATCAAGGGGTCGAAAAAGATTTAGGCATCATGTTGTATGATTTGGATTATGGTGAAGAGATTAAGCCTTACTATTTCAAAGCGGTGATGAAAAATGGTGTCATTGATGTCGTAGGTAGTGAGGTGTACAGATGATCATAAACGCATTAGTCAATTATTACCATCAACTGCTTGACGATGGTGAAGATGTGCCGATGATGGGGTATACGTCCCGAAAAGTAAAATATATGCTTGACATTAACGAGCAAGGGGAACTTTTGCATATTGTCCCTCATACTGAGGTCGTGATGAATAAGAAAAAGGAGCAAGAAATAGCGAAAACAGTGATCGTTCCTGACGGTGGGTCAAGATCAAGTGGCATTAAACCCTATTTTCTCTGTGACAACGCTAAGCATATCTTTGGATTTAGTGAAAAGCATTTTAATGCTTGCAAAGGGTTGCATAAGGACATTTTACAAGATGTTGACAACATTTATACCAAAGCCGTTTTAAACTTCTTTGAACAGTGGAACCCCACAGCACTTGAGGACAATCAATTGGTTCAATTAACAAGAGCAGATAAAGAATTTGACACAACCAACTTTGTCTTTCGTTTGGCATCTGATTTAACATTTATTCATGAGGATCTGGAAATTAAAGCGGCATGGGACCATTACTTTTTAAGCCAATTAGGAGAAGCGGGACGCTGTTTGATTACAGGAGAGATGGCGCCTATTGCCAGACTTCATGGAAATATTAAAGGCATTCCGGGTGGACAAGCAGCAGGTGTTAGTTTGGTTTCTTACAATGCGAAATCATTTGAATCATTTGTTAATTCGCCTGTGTCAGAAAGTGCAGCTTTTGCTTATGTTGCAACATTAAATAAGTTGCTTGCATCTGGTAGAAACAAAGTGAGAATTGGAGATACGACTGTCGTGTTCTTTTCTGAAAATAATAGCCAGATAAGTGATGGTTTGATGGGCCTGTCTTTAGGTGCTATGCGTGATGAATCAGAAGATTTAAAAGGTGTTTTCGAACGTTTGGTGCAAGGTCAACCTGTTTCTGAAGTCACGGTGGAAAACTTGGAAAGTGATTTCTATATCATTGGGCTTGCGCCTAACAATGCCCGTGTCGCCATTCGTTTTTTTATGACAAACACCTTTGATGACTTTCGCAAAAATATTAACTATCATGTCAAGCGTTTTGAAATTGACGGACCACCTGATAAAAAGGCCTACTTAACACCTTGGGAACTTTCACAAGTTGCCCTTAATAAAAATGCAAAAGAAAAAAATGATGATTTGATTGTCAGCATTTTAAAAGCTATTTTAACCAATGGTCCTTATCCTATCAGTTTCATCGCTAAAATTCTCACTCGAATGAAAGCAGATATCCATGGAGATGAGACGACTGCTAAATATGCCATTAATTATCGGCGTGTGGGGATGATTAAAGCTTATTTATTAAAACAAACACAGTATAAAGAGGAGGAAATAACAGTGGCATTAAACAAGGAATTCAAAGAACCCGCTTACTTATTAGGTAGATTATTTGCAACCTATGAAAA
This sequence comes from Defluviitaleaceae bacterium, assembly GCA_009778135.1. GTDB lineage: Bacteria > Bacillota_I > Bacilli_A > MOL361 > Turicibacteraceae > WRKJ01. Next base: position 3,396 of record WRKJ01000089.1, on the reverse strand, counting down.
AATACAAGAAGATGATGGGGGCAATGTGACGATTAAATCAAATTACTTTGCCAGTGCCAGCGTCACACCTGCAAGTATTTTCCCTAATGTGGTGAAATCGGGAGAATTATATTTGCAAAAATTACAAGGTGGCCTTAAAGTGACGAGAGAAAAGCTAGTTAGTGAAATTATGTCTTTGCTCCCAGCAGCCCCCTTACCGAAAAATTTAACCTTTGAAGAACAGAATCTATTTGTTCTAGGCTATTACCATCAAAGACAAGCCTTTTTCACGAAAAAAGATCAAGAAACAACATTGGAGGAGACGAAATAATGGAAGCAATTAAAAATAAATATGACTTTATGATTTTATTTGATGTAGAAAATGGCAATCCCAATGGCGATCCTGATGCAGATAATATGCCACGCATTGACCCAGAAACAAATTTAGGCATTGTGACAGATGTTTGCCTCAAGCGAAAAATTCGCAACTATGTCAATGTGGCTCGTGAATTTAAAGAAGAATTACAAGAAGGCTTTGAAATCTATATCCAAAGTGAAAAACCTTTAAATGCCATGGATACACGAGCTTATGCTGCCAATGACATTGAATACGATGAAAAAAGCCTTAAATTCAAAACAGCACCAAAAGACGAAGCAAAGGCATTACTTGACCTTAAAGTAAGAGATTTTATGTGCCAAAACTTTTATGACATTCGCACATTTGGCGCTGTGATGACGACTCATGTTAAAAATAACTTGAATGCAGGTCAAGTTCGTGGCCCTGTTCAGTTGAGTTTTGCACGAAGCATTGACCCTATATTCTCACAAAATATCGCCATTACCCGCCAAGCCCAAGCCACACAAAAAGATTTAGACGAAAAAGGAAAAGGGACCATTGGTCGCAAATATGTCGTTCCTTACGGACTTTACCAAGCAGAAGGCTATGTGTCAGCCAGTTTGTCACAAATTTCGGGCTTTAATGAGCAAGATATCGCCTTACTCTGGGAAGCCATTATCAACATGTTTGAACATGACCGCTCTGCTGCTCGTGGGAAAATGGTCCTTCGTGAACTGATCGTCTTTAAGCATGACAACCCATTAGGAAATGCACCGTCGCATAAATTATTTGATTTAGTCAAAATAGAAAAGCTTAATGCGCCTGCAAGGCATTATAGCGACTATGGCATCACGGTTGACAAAGAAGCACTTCCAGACGGTGTTACTGTAGAAAGAAGGGTCTAAATGATGGCTGATAACGAAGACAACTACCTCATGCTATCAGGCATTCAACACTTTCAATTTTGTAAACGTCAATGGGCGCTTATTCACATTGAACAACAGTGGGAAGAAAATGTACGCACCGTTGAGGGCAACCACCTGCACAAAAAAGCCGACCAACCCTTTATTCGTGAGAAACGAGGGGATAAATTGATTGTTCGGGCAATGCCGATTAAATCTAACGAACTGGAAATTAGCGGTATCTGTGACGTGGTGGAATTTATAGAGGACCCTAAGGGTGTGGAACTTGATGGAGAAGCGGGAACATTTATTCCATACCCTGTTGAATACAAGCGGGGAAAACCGAAACAAAACGTGGCGGATATCCTGCAACTAACAGCCCAAGCCATTTGTTTAGAAGAAATGCTACTCTGCGAGGTGGACAAAGGCTACTTGTTCTATAACGAAACCAAGCAACGTGTAGAAATTCCAATTACCGAAGCATACCGAAACCAAGTCAAAACCGCCGTGGCTGCCATGCAAGAATTGTATAAGAAGCGTCACACCCCCAAAGTTAAAACGGGAAAATTCTGTGACAACTGCTCTTTAAAAAACATTTGCATACCGACCCTTATGAAGAAACAATCGGTGAAAAGTTATATGGACACCATGTTGGAGGAATAAAACCTTTGGTGCGAATCGGAGGCTCACATGAAAACTCTGGGGGATTCGCACCAAAAAAAGTGCTTTTTATAGTGAAAAATTCAAACAGATGTGGTAAAATAAATAATAAGAAGTCGATATGATGTGCTATTTCACCTAAAATAGAAGTGAAAGCGCATAAAATCGCAGTCGCACCCTACATGGGTGCGTGGATTGAAATGATCAAGCAGTGCTCAGCGGGATTGACTCGCCTTGTCGCACCCTACATGGGTGCGTGGATTGAAATTACTTCTTCGTATTCTTCTAGCAAGTGCTTGTAGGTCGCACCCTACATGGGTGCGTGGATTGAAATGACTTGTATTTTAATTTCCTCGTAAGAAGCAGCTAGTCGCACCCTACATGGGTGCGTGGATTGAAATGGAAGAATTTAGCCCGTAGCGGGACTTATAGCAAGGTCGCACCCTACATGGGTGCGTGGATTGAAATCCTCAACTGCAAGAAGATGCATGGGACATTTGGGGTCGCACCCTACATGGGTGCGTGGATTGAAATGAAAAACCTAGCAGCGAGTCCTGCGAGCATTTTGTCGCACCCTACATGGGTGCGTGGATTGAAATGAAAAAATGCGTTCGGAAATTGCAGAAAGTTTTGGTCGCACCCTACATGGGTGCGTGGATTGAAATCGTCCCGCTCCCTTTTTTGCGCCTTGTGCGAAAGTCGCACCCTACATGGGTGCGTGGATTGAAATTAACCTACATATATTATACCACAAATTCAACCAGTCGCACCCTACATGGGTGCGTGGATTGAAATAGCGCCCTCTTTTGCCTGTTCGTAGTAGTGTTCGTCGCACCCTACATGGGTGCGTGGATTGAAATGTTTCAGGCTCTTTATCTTTTGCTTACCAAGAGGGTCGCACCCTACATGGGTGCGTGGATTGAAATAACATCCATGATAATATCTGATGAAAAAACGAAAGGTCGCACCCTACATGGGTGCGTGGATTGAAATGACATGTGGCTACCTGTTATCGCAGGTATCGCCACGTCGCACCCTACATGGGTGCGTGGATTGAAATGTCTAGTTGCATCTTAATCAACTCTAACTCATCTTGTCGCACCCTACATGGGTGCGTGGATTGAAATTAATATATCGATGGCAGATATGGCTAAGTTTTAGTCGCACCCTACATGGGTGCGTGGATTGAAATTATACAAAAGTCGGGGCGTGGCAATCCACCAAGTCGCACCCTACATGGGTGCGTGGATTGAAATATATGTTGGTAGAGGTTCAGGTTGTTGATTATTAGTCGCACCCTACATGGGTGCGTGGATTGAAATTGTCGGTGGTGATCGATCCTGCGGTAATCCTATTGTCGCACCCTACATGGGTGCGTGGATTGAAATAAAGGTAAAAAGGGCGTAGCTGGTGCTAAAAAGGTCGCACCCTACATGGGTGCGTGGATTGAAATTTATGCCGAAGTCCAAAATACCATTAGGGAAATTGTCGCACCCTACATGGGTGCGTGGATTGAAA
>WRKJ01000088.1 GCA_009778135.1 Defluviitaleaceae bacterium | reverse complement strand
TGGTGTATCAAAACAATGAAGACTTGGCATTGATTGAAGGTGCCAAAATCGTTGAAGCAGAACATGTCCCTGCTAAGTTTGACTTAATGTTTAACTTGTCAGATGATGGAAACAAGACGTATTTAGAACTCACTTATGCGACATCACTTTTTAGCCAGGCAACGATTCAGACGTATTTGGCACGCTTTATCCAACTGTTGAATCAAGTCTTAATGGATACCAGTCAGCCCATTAAAGACATTGATGTGTTGTTAGAAACAGAACGACGCTTGATTTTAAATGTGTTCAACCAGCCATTGCCTGATTTGTCAAGCTCGCCAACCGTCGCCAAACAATTCGAAGCACGCGTCAAACTTCATCCAAACAAAATAGCCGTCGCAAGCAAAGGCCAGTCTTTGACTTATGAAGCGTTGGATCAACAAGCCAATGAAGTTGCGGTGAAATTAATCGCCAGTGGCTTAAATACCGGTGACATTGTGGCAGTCATTGCGAAGCGAGATGTTGGGACAGTTGTTGGCTTCTTAGGCATCCTTAAAGCAGGCGGAGCTTACATGCCAATTGATGCAGACTATCCAGAAAGTCGTATCACTTACATGCTTGAAGACAGCCATGCGCAGTTTATTTTAGGTGATAAAACGGCCTTGCCTTTATCAGAAACAACGAAAGCGAAGTATCAATTCATGTCACTCGCTCACTTAACCGGAATGAAAACAGCCCTTCCTGTACAAGGAGATGGCATAAGCTTGGCTTACTTGATTTACACATCAGGTACAACCGGCAAGCCAAAAGGGGTCATGGTGAAGCAACAAGGGATCACGCGTTTGGTGAAAAACACAAATTATGCCAACTTTGATGATGTGCGTATGCTCCAAACGGGCTCACTCAGCTTTGATGCGTCAACCTTTGAAATATGGGGTGCACTCCTTAACGGTGGTGAGGTGTTTATCTCTGAGCTCAATGTCTTGGTGGATCATGAACAACTCAGCAAATTGATTACGGAACAAGCCATTAACACGATGTGGTTAACTGCTTCGTTGTACAACCATTTGATCACCATGGATGTGACCGTGTTTGACGGGTTGAAACAACTGTTAATAGGGGGTGAAGCCCTATCAAAAGCCCATGTACAGCGGCTACTCGCTCACAACGATCAGATCACATTGATTAATGGATATGGTCCAACGGAAACAACAACCTTTGCGGTCACCTTAACGATGCAAGGTTGCCTTGAATTCGACAAAATCCCGATTGGAAAACCGATTGCGTCTACAACGACTTACATCATGACAGATGGGAAGTTGTGTGGCATTGGTGTACCAGGTGAGCTCTACATTGGAGGTCCAGGTGTTGCCAGCGGTTATTTAAACGAACCAACCCTAACAAATGAGCGCTTTATCGACAACCCATATGGTCCAGGGAAACTATACAAAACAGGCGACTTGGTAAAATGGTTACCTGATGGACACATTGATTACTTAGGCCGACTAGACGATCAAGTGAAAGTGCGTGGACATCGCATTGAACTGGGTGAAATCGAATCAGCATTAAGTGCCCTTGTTGGCATTGATCAAGGGGTGGTAGTGGTACGTGACGGACAGCTACATGCGTACCTTCAAAACCCAAGTGGCTTAGCGCATGAAACCATTGAGCAACAACTGAAAGACCAATTACCAGATTACATGATTCCAACGCACTACATGGATTTGACGCATTTCCCAGTGACGCGCAATGGTAAAGTGAACAAGCAGGCTTTACCTGTCATTAAAGTGGATCAAACAGCCGTCTATGTGGCACCGAGAACACCACTCGAACGCTTGGTCGCAACCAGTTATGAAGCCATTTTAGAAGTGGCACAAGTCGGTCTCAACGATGACTTCTTCAAGTTAGGCGGACATTCGCTAAGAGCGTTACGATTGGTCAACCTACTTGAAGCGCAAACCGGCAAAGCGATCGGGGTGAAACATATCTTTGAAGCACCGAAAGTGGTGCAATTGGCACAGTTGATCGAAGGGTTGGCAGATGCCCAATATGAACGGATTCCAAAAGCTGAAGCCAAACCAGCTTACGAGATGAGTTCAACGCAAAAACGGATGTATTTACTGTGGAAGTTATCACCGACAGAAACGGTGTATAACATTCCGACGTTGATGACATTTACGCAACCTATTGATGAAGAAAAGCTCAAGACGGCCATTGATGAACTCAACCAACGTCACGACATTTTAAGAACAACCTTCCATGAAGTCGAAGGTCGATTGGTCCAGGTGATTTCACAGACGATGCCTGTTGAAGTCACCCTAAAAGCGATCAACGCAACAGAATTGGTCACGTGGTATGAACAAGCTGTAAAACCGTTTGATTTGGAGAAGGGTCCCCTGTACCGCATTCAAATTGCCCGAACAGCCCAAGCAGATTACCTCTTTGTCGACATGCATCACATCATTAGTGATGGCATGAGTAGTACCATCTTTGCGAATGAACTGGGCGCATTGGTCGCAGGAGGCGAACTACCACCACTGGACCGTCAATACACAGACTACAGTGAATGGATGAACACACAGGATTTAAGTCACGCAGAAGCTTACTGGCAAGATCAGTTAACAGACTATAAAATCCTGACATTACCAACAGATCATCCCCGTCCTAAACATCAACAATTTGAAGGGAAAACCGAGCAGCTCGTCATTGATGAAGTGACCACAACACGGATCAAAACAGTGCTCGAATCCACACAGACAACAGGCTACATGTTCTTCTTAAGCTTAATCAGCCTTTTACTGAGCAAACTAGCCAATCAAGCTGATTTGGTCATTGGAACACCAGTGAGTGGCCGGATTCATCAAGACACTGAAAACATGCTTGGGATGTTTGTCAACACCTTAGCCATGCGTCTTCAGCCAAGTGGCGAGAAGACGTTCCAGTCCTACTTAGAAGAAATCAAAAGTCAAACATTAGAAGGGCAACGTCATCAAATGTATCCATTTGAAGATTTAGTTGAAGCCATTGTTACCAACCGAGACACCTCAAGAAACCCACTCTTTGATGTGATGATGGTCTACCAAAACAACGAAGCCATCTCGTCAGTGATTGGTGCCACGACAGTTGAATCGTCCGATACAGCAGCCAAATTTGATTTAAGCTTCACCTTATCAGATGACGGTGAAAAAACGTATTTGAACTTAACCTATGCGACGGCGCTGTTTCAGGCACACACCATCCAAACGCACTTAGCACGTTTGAGTCACCTCCTCGACCAAGTCTTAACTGATATCACCCAACCGATCGGGGCGCTTAACGTCCTACTTGAAGGAGAAGAACAGGCCTTACTGACAGAAGTCGGTCACTATGTCGATTATCCAAAAGATCAAACCATTACGCAAGTATTTGAAGCACAAGTGGCGGCAACGCCAACCCACAAAGCATTGATTTACAATGACGTGACATTCACGTACGAAGCACTCAATGCCAAAGCCAATCAATTGGCGCATTACTTGATTCAAACATACGACATTCAACCAGAAGACAAAGTCGGTCTCTTACTTGATCGAAGCGAATGGATGATCATCGCTATCCTTGGTATCCTCAAAGCGGGCGCAGCCTATGTCCCAATGAGTCCAGCATTTCCACAAGCCCGACTGGACTACATCGCAACAACGGCTGAAATGGTAACGACCTTCGTAGAAGCTGACTACCGTACGCAGCTCAAACAAGCGACATTGATCAGAGAACTAAGCCTTGATGATTACCCCACAACAAATCCAAAGACAAACACGACCCCTACGAACTTGGCATATGTGATCTTCACCTCAGGAACAACAGGCCATCCAAAAGGGGTCATGATTGAACACCATCAAGTGAACAACTTAACGGCTTCATTACGTCAAGACTACGGCTTTGAAGTAACAGGAGAGAACTTGTTGTTCTTCTCCAATTATGTGTTTGACGTCTCAGTCGAACAAATCTTCTTAGCCTTACTAAGTGGCTATCCATTAATCGTCACGCCAGACAACTTATGGATGGATCAAGAAAAGTTTACCGCTTATTTAAACAAACATGACGTGACCTATCTCCACATGACGCCATCGTTATTGTCACAAATTGATGTCACAGGTGTCAGTAGCCTCAAGCGTGTCGTCGCTGCGGGAGAAAGCGTGAACCCGGCCTTAGTGAAGACCATGCATGAAGCAGGCATCACCTTTATCAATGGATATGGTCCGACGGAAGCGACCGTCATTGCGACCACCCATGTGTTTGAAGGTTATGAACAACGTAATCTGATCGGTAAACCAGTGGCTAACACAACTGTTTACTTACTAGATGACTTTGGAAAGCCAGTGCCAAAAGGCAGCATGGGTGAGCTGCATCTCGGTGGGATTCAAATTGCCCGCGGCTACCTCAACCAACCAGACTTAACCGCAGAGAAATTCATGCCCAACCCTTTCCAAACAGCGGCACAAAAGAGGCAAGGCTGGAACGACCGCATTTACCAAACAGGTGACTTGGTGCGCATGCTAGAAGACGGCACCTTGGAATACCATGGTCGAAACGACTTCCAAGTCAAAATCAGAGGCTATCGGATCGAACTCGGCGAAATAGAAGCCGCCCTTTACACCATCCCTGGCATTACCCAAGCCCATGTGATGGCATTGGGAGAAAGTGAGCACCCTTACTTAGGGGCGTACTACATCTCAGACACAGCCATCGACCAAGACGTCTTGGATCAAACACTCAAAAACAAACTACCAGACTACATGGTACCATCCGGCTATTGCCACCTAACGGACTTTCCGCTAACCGTCAATGGGAAACTAGACCGTCGTGCCTTACCAACCATTGCCTTTGAAACGGCTGCCCCGTACGTGGCACCTCAAAATGCCATTGAAAGCAAACTTGTCGACGTTTATGCCCACGTCTTAAAACGAGACACTTCAACCATCTCTACACTCGACAACTTCTTTAAACTAGGTGGCACCTCCATTGACCTCTTGAGAGTGGTGAGTTTACTGAAAAAAGACGTCAACGTTTCTGTTGAAGCCTTATACTCAAACCGAACCATCACTGAAATGGCAGACTTCATCATCAACCACTCCCATGAAACCCTGTCTGATCCAAATGAACGGTCGCTTTTATCCACCGACTTTATGGCCAAAGAAGCGGTAGCCAAAGAAGCCCTTCCTGAGGATTACAAAGCCACATTAAAAGCATTAGAAACCCGTCTTATAAAGCCCGATGAACAAAGGAGAACCCTTTTACTGACAGGCGCAACAGGCTTCTTAGGTGCTCACTTACTCATGGAACTGTTAACGACAACAAATGACCTCATTTACACACTCGTGCGTGGCGCAGATGATGAACAAGCAAAAACCCGCCTAATGGACATTTGTCACTTCTACTTTACAGCCGACTTATTTGACTCATATGCCCATCGCATCGTGGTCTATCAAGGTGACATTTCAGCTTTAAATCTGGGATTAACACCAGATCAACACCTTAACCTGTCCCAAAAAATAGACTGCATTGTCAATGTGGCATCTAACGTGAAACACTATGGGACTTACGAAGACTTCTACCAAACGAATGTCTTAGGTGTGAAACACTTAATTGACTTCCAAGAAACCGGTAAACAAAAAACACTGATTCACTGCTCCACTGTTTCCCTTGGTTCAGGCTATATCGAAGGACAAACACATGTTGCCTATACAGAAGACATCTTAACCTTACCTGTTGAATACGACTCTGTTTACCTCAAAACAAAAGCAGAAGCAGAAGACTTATTGATCCAAGCAAGAAGCCGCGGCTTAACCAACAGCATTATCCGCTTAGGTAACTTACAAGCCAACAGACAAACAGGCAAATTCCAAATCAACGAAGCAGACAATGCCTTCTTCTCCCAAATCACAGGCCTGTTACATCTTGGTATGGCACCTGACATCGATTACCAAGTCGAATACACACCGATTGATGACGCTGCGACAGCATGCGTGAAACTCATCACCTCATCCATCAAAACCAATGAGATTTACCATGTCTACAACCCATACCCAGTTTCCATGAAACAACTGCTTCAAAGCTTTATCACAAACGACGAGGACTTTAAATTCATCCAACCAGACGCCTTTTACCAACACCTCTTCACGCAACTTCAACAAGAAGAAGTAGACGAAGAAATCCTCAAATTCAGCCTACACCTTGGCCTCTTCAAAGAACAAAAAGAACAAACCAACTTTACCATTCACGCCGAAGCAACCCAGCTTATTTTACAAAAACTGGGCTTTAACTGGCATGAAATTGAGCAAGAAGCACTTGATAAAATCAAACAGCTTAAAGAACATAACTGATCTGGCGTGTTATACAAATGGATTTTATATGAAATTCAGTTCGTAATTAAGTGACAGATGATTGGAGTGGAAAATGAAACTATTTACATATCCTTATGCTTTCGGAACAAGTACAATTTATAGCCATTTAGAAAAAGCGTTATCGCCTTATTTAAATGTCGAGCACATTAACTATCCAGGACATGGAACAAGGGTTCAAGAAAAGCTCATTTACTTGATTGAGGAGCTCGCTGCAGATGCGATCAAAGAGATTAAAAAAACAAATGAAGACTATGCACTCTTAGGCTATAGCATGGGTGCTAAGATTTGTTGTGAAGTCGTTAGACAGTTACAAGGAACTGCCTATAAGCAACCTAAGCATCTCTTCTTACTAGCGTCTCCTCCCCCTTCGAAAAAAGCAAAGATTTCTCAAAATGGTGAAGTCGATCTAGAAGAAGCAAAGCGGATATTGCTTACCAGAGGAAATACGCCAAAAGAAATTGTTGAAAGCAAGGAGTTAATGGAATTTTTCCACCCAATGATAAAAGCAGATGTTGAAGCACTTGAAAGCTATTATCTCTCGGAATGGCCTTTTCCAAAAATGGATATTCCCATAACCATTATCAATGGAAAAGAAGATGAGGTGATTGAATCTGACTGGAAAACCTTTTTCCCAGCTGATACAATCTGTGACTTTGTAGAACTCGAAGGCGGTCACTTCTTCTTATTTGAAAACGAAGATCATTTATTACGTTTAAAAAAAATGATTTTAAACAAACTATGCTAACAGGCATATCATTTAAAACGCCCAATTTTCCTACTGTATAAGTAGCGAGATTGGGCGTTTTTTACAAGTTGAAAACGAAAATAACATCAGACAGCCATATCGATAAAATGGAGGCTTCTGGAGAACAAGCTGAAATGCCTTTTGTTCCAATTGTCGAAGTACATTTGAATTTTGCACTGTATTTATGCTATAATGATCGCATGATGAAAACGAAAATTTTATTATTAGAAGATGATTTAATGATTGCGGGTGGGCTTATTTATGCATTAGAGCAAGAACAGTATGAGGTTATCCATGCTAAAACGGTTGAAGAGGGAAAGGAGGCAATTAAACAGATCAACTTCGATGTAGCCATTCTTGATATGCAGTTACCGGATGGGGTTGGAACTGAGCTTCAAGTGGTTTTAAAGGGTACATCGACGCATGTTGTTTTTTTAACAGTTGATGATGAAGAAAGCCATATTGTTCAAGCGTTTGAAGACGGAGCAGCGGATTATATGACGAAGCCATTCAGGTTACGAGAATTGTTAGCCCGTATTAGAAGAATTTTGTTGACGACAGTCGATACACAAACAAGCTTTTTGAAATTGGGAGAAGTTAAAATTGACACAGTTGCTGCTAAGGCTTTTGTTGCTGAGAAGCTCGTTGATTTGACTGCATTAGAGTATAAACTTTTGCTCACTTTTGCAACCAATAAAGGGAGGATTATGACAAGGGAACAAATTTTAAATCATTTATGGGATATCTCGGGCAATTTTGTTGAAGATAATACATTAACGGTTTATGTGAAAAGATTGCGTGGGAAATTAGGAGGAGCTGTCGACATTACGACAGTGAGAGGGATTGGCTACCGTGTGGATTAAGAGATCTAGCATTCAAAAACTCTCAACTGATGTTAAGCGACTCATTGCCGGTGATGAGATCGATATTCGTGATAATCGGGAAGGACCGTTGCGAATTCTTAAAAACGACATTCAAACATTAGCAACTTATCAAAAAGAGTATGTTGAAATCCTTGAACAGGAAAGGGATGTTTTAAAAGAGATGCTTGCAAATGTTTCACATCAGTTAAAAACACCGTTAACCTCCATGATGATTATGACTGAGCTAATCGAAGATGCACCACCAGAGAAGCAAGTCGAATTTATTTCGAATATTCAGTCTTCGCTTCGTAGAACAGAATGGCTTGTTTCAGCACTTTTAAAAATGGCAAAGCTTGATGCGAAGGCTGTTGAGTTTAAGCAAGCTCGTATTGACTCTAATCAGCTGATTGAAGCAGCACTTTCACCGCTTAAAATCCAATTGGAGTTAAAAGAACAAGCAATAAAGATAACGGGGTCACAAACATTTAATTGTGACAAGAGATGGACAGCAGAAGCATTAGGGAATGTCATTAAGAACGCTTCTGAACATGCGCCGACCGGTTCAATCATTCAAGTCGAAGTTGGGGAAAACCCCATTTGTAAGTGGATACGTGTCCGTGATGAAGGAAAAGGACTTGATCGTGCTCAAATTGCAAAACTTTTTAAGCGATTTGAAGGTTCTGAGCATATACAGGGTTATGGCATTGGCTTGCCCCTAGCCTTAACCATTATGAAAAGTCAATTTGGAGACATTGATGTTGATGGTGGAAAAGGAAGAGGTTCAACCTTTACTTTAAAATTTTATAATGGGATGAAAGATGACTAATGTGACAATTTGGTCATCTTTTTGATGCTTTAAAGTCACCAGATTGTCATAGAAATCGTGTATCATATCAGTATCAAAAGAAATCAAACGAGAGGTGGCAATTCAAATGGTCATTTTAGAGGTAAAAAATTTAACGAAAAAGTATGGAAAAGGTGATGCAGAAGTGATCGCCTTAAACAATGTGAGTTTTCAAGTTAAAAAAGGAGAGTTTCTTGCCATTGTAGGTGCGTCTGGTTCAGGAAAGTCGACGTTAATGCATTTATTGGGAGGTGTCGACCGTCCTGATACGGGCAACGTCTTCGTAGATGGGCACAACATTTATGATTTAAATGAGAGTGAACTGGCAATTTTTCGTCGAAGAAATATAGGGATTGTGTATCAGTTTTATAACTTAATTCCAACTTTAACAGCGGATGAGAATATCCAACTGCCGTGTCTATTAGATAATCGACAAGTGGATCAAAAAAGATTAAAAGAAATTTTAGATACCACTGGTCTAACAGACAGAAAAAACCACTTACCGAGTGAGTTATCTGGTGGTCAGCAGCAACGTGTTTCAATTGGTCGTTCCTTAATTAATGATCCAGCTTTAATTTTAGCAGATGAGCCGACGGGAAATCTTGATAGCCAGTCTAGTGCAGAAGTCATAGATTTATTGAAATTTGCTAATAAACAGTATAATCAGACATTGATTATGATTACTCATGATGAGAAAATCGCTTTACAAGCTGACCGCGTTATTACCATTGGAGATGGTAAAATCATAGATGACGAGGTGATCAAATAATGAAGCTGACGACTAAATTGGCATTATCTCAATTAAAAGTTAATCGCAGGCGTACCATTTGGACCATCATGGGCATCTTGCTAACAACTGCCATGTTGACGGTTATTTATGGGTTAGGGTTTGGGAGTGGCATGGATTGGGTAGAACGGATGTTACTAGATGCTAGTCATAATGATCGGGTCATCTTTTTATCTATGATATCGGGACTTGCTTTTGTGATGTCGGTTATTGTTATTTGTATCGCTGTCATTGTTGTTTCTAATGCGTTTCGTGTTAGTGCCAATGAGCGTTTGACTCAATTTGGCATTTTAAAAAGTACAGGGGCGACGAAAAAGCAAATTGCAAAGACAGTCATTGCAGAAGGAAACTTTTTAATGATGATCGGACTTCCTATCGGGATTGTCATTGGTCTCATTGTTCATCTCGTTGGGATTGAAGTCATTAATAGATTTCTTGAACCTTTATTATCGTACGAAGATTTGCAAAATGACGCCTTCTTCCAATTTGTCTTCTATCCACGAGCGCTTATTTTAGCAACCTTGGTATCGATGCTAACCATTTTTATTTCTGCATGGCTTCCAGCACGAAAAGCAGCCAAGATTCCCGCTATTGATGCCATTCGTGGTATTGGGGAAGTGAAGGTTAAAAATAAAAAAATTAGAGGCAAAGGGCTCACACAAAAGGCGTTTGGCTATGAAGGACTGCTCGCTCGAACTTTTTTAAAGCGAAGTAGTCGTAACTTTAGAGCCACAGTGATTGTCATGAGTTTTAGCATTGCCATCTTTATCATTGCAGGTAGCTTTTTTGACCACATGAACAGCTTTTCAGGGATGCGTTGGGGTGGTGCGACATTTGGTAATGTGAGTGCATCGATCTGGATTGATACAGAAAGAGGAATACAAGTTGAATTTGAGGACATTGATCAGGAAGTAGACGTTTGGTGGACAGAACAGATAGTGGATGGGGATGGGAATGTGATTGAAACGCATTATTTCATACAGGAAAACACTGAAATCATGCTTCAAAGAGATGATTTTGATACATTAACTAATAGGATTGGAAATCTATTAGAGGATGGTGATACGATGATTGCACAAGTGAGCAATGATCGTTTTGAAACTGAAATACCGGTAAATGATATCACTGATTTTACCGCTTATCATCGTGCAAGGTGGGATTGGGGAATTGAAAATGACCTTGCTTGGTTTCATGTCAATTTAATTGTCTTAGATGAAGCAAGTGCTCAAAAATTTGCTGAAATGGCAGGCGTTCCCGTTGGTTCTAATATCCTTTTGAACCATGGTCAAGAATGGCATGATGATGGTCGAGTTGCTACAGGCGCCATCCTTGATTTTGGACCTTTCACCATTGAGATCAAGACTGATGAAGACACATATGAATTTGACATACATGGGCAAATTTCAGATGAGGATGCTTTCCATTATTTTGGTTGGAGTGGCACTTCTTCTTTAAATATTATTGTGTCTGAGGTGTCAGCTGATATGGCGTTTCAAAGTTTACGATGGTTGATAGATACAAGAGAACCTGAACAAGTAACATCACTTTTACAAGAGGAGCTAGATGCGTATCTGAGTGACATAGCTTCTTGGATGAATGTCATCAATCATGAAGAACTGGCTGCACTTGAGCGAAATACAACACAGCTGGTCACGACTTTGACCTTTGCCTTTGTTGGAACGTTGATTTTAATTAGTTTAACCAATGTGATCAGTACGATTTCTGAAAATGTTAAAACCCGTTCAAAGGAATTTGCTGCTTTACAAAGTGTTGGGATGACGGGTGGTGGTATTAAGCGCATGCTGAGTTTAGAGGCCATTTTCTCAAGTATGAAATCATTAATTTTTGGTGTTCCTTTAGGATTATTGGGCTCATTTGCTGTCTTTAATGCCATAAATAATGCTGCCGAATTTGATTTTTCATGGCCATGGTTATGGATACTGGCTGCTATTGTTGCTGTTTTTCTGATCACATATGCGACCATGAACCATGCAGCCAATAGCTTAAAGAAACAAAATATTATCGAGACCATTCGTAATGGTAGCGGGATGTAATAAGAAAAGTGAAGGCGAGCGTAAAAGACATCATCAAAATTTGCTCAGGCTACAAGATGTCAAAAGACAATGAAGGAGCGTATGTTAAGTATGATTAAAAAAATGAGTCGCATATTGGTTTTAACGGTTTCTATTGGTTTGCTAACAGGATGTCATTTTCGGGAGATGTTTCAGCGAGATTATGGGGATCTTGTCTTTAATCTTTCAGGAACAACTGTACATCATCCTGATCAACCGTGGATAAATTTAAGGGTGCAAAATCGGACAGATGTGGCGTGGGTCATCGTATCAGATCTTTGGATGGAATACCAGGACGGTGATGAATGGATTAAAGTCCCTAATGACCTAGAGTGGGATAGAAATTGGGATTGGGATGCTTTAAGCAATGATTCGGATTCTGATCGTCATGGTACGTGGATGGTACTAAGTTTATATGAGTTGTTACACCCTGATTACCCAGTAGAAGGCATGTTTCAAGTTCGCGTTGTTCTATCAGATGAAGATGGAGAGGAAGTAATGGTTTTAACTTCTGGTGAGCGTGAGTTGACTCATTTTAGCTTCGAATAAAGGAGAACGAAGGTGATCATTTGAAAATAAGTTAAAACTTGTAATGTGTAAATTGTGAACTGTCTTGCATGGTGTGAGATGGTTTTCTGTTTTTTTTAGCACTTTCTTATAGTTATCCTAAAAATAGCTTATCATATCCAGTTAACTGTGATATACTTGTATTAGCGCAGAACAGCTTTAAGTTGAGGTGAGAAATATGAGACTTTATCATGGAAGTAATCAAATAATTGAGCAGCCAGACCCAACATTTTCAAAAAGAAGCAAAATGGATTTTGGTAAAGGATTTTATACAACGACATCTGAAGAGCAAGCAAGAAGATTTACCCATCTTGTTTTTGCTAGAAGTAAAGGTCAAGGAACAAAGACGATTAATGTTTATGACTTAGATATTTCAGCATTTTCTGAGTTGAAAGTTAAAGATTTTCAAGGAAAAATTGATGAGTGGTTTGATTATGTTGAAAAAAACAGAAGACAGCACGAGCAGTCCAATGATCGATATGATATCGTAATTGGACCTGTTGCTGATGATAATATCCAAGAGACTTTTTTACTATACGAAGATGGAATCATTAATAAAGAAGAAGCTATTAGACGTCTTAAATATGAGATTCTAAAAGATCAAATTGTTTTCAAATCACCTTTAAGTATAATGTATCTTCGATTTCTAGAATCGTTGGAGGTGGTGTGAGTGTCGAAGAAAAAATTTCATACCTTTGTGTATCTTATTGTTAAGAAGGTCATTCGCCTGATTATTGAAAACGAAAATATTTCAGAGCTAGATGCCATTCTGGATTTTTATCAATCTGAAACGTATCAACTATTAGAAATAGAAGAAACGAAATATTGGTGGCTTTCTCCCGAAGCGCTATATGAAGAGTATGTAACTGCTAAAAGGGGGGATATTCATGTCTAAGCAAAGTGATTTCTTTCTTTTGCTTATTGAAACTTATGCACATTATCGGGATTTAAAAGGTTCTGATGTCATGCATTTACTTAAGCAAAAAAATCTAATTCCATATATTTATGAGATGTATGAGCAGTACCATATCGAAACTTTACAAAATGCTTTTGATGACTTGGATGAACAATTGGGATTATGACCTAAAAATGTAACGGCGTACAATTGAATTAGGAAACTGATGATGATTTATTTTGAAATATATGATGATAATCATATTAAAAATAGTAAAAAAGGAGCTTAGTGGCTCCTTTTCACATGGCTTATTTTTGTCTCTCGCGATCACGTTCTAGTAGCTTTTTCAAATACTTCCCTGTGTAACTCTCTTGTACTTCCGATACTTCTTCTGGTGTTCCTTGAGCGATGATCATACCGCCACCATTGCCACCTTCCGGACCTAAATCAACGACATAATCAGCCATTTTGATGACATCAAGATTGTGCTCAATGATGATAATCGTGGCACCTTCTTCAACCATGCGCTCAATGACTTTAATGAATCGCTTTACGTCATCAACATGTAAGCCAGTTGTCGGTTCGTCTAAAATATAAACAGTTTTGTCGGTGATTTTACGATGCAACTCTGCTGCTAATTTTACCCTTTGTGCTTCGCCACCTGATAACGTAGATGCTGGCTGTCCAAGG
Organism: Defluviitaleaceae bacterium; assembly: GCA_009778135.1. Taxonomy (GTDB): domain Bacteria; phylum Bacillota_I; class Bacilli_A; order MOL361; family Turicibacteraceae; genus WRKJ01. Next base: position 20,595 of record WRKJ01000088.1, on the reverse strand, counting down.
TGAATATAATCAAGTCCAACATCAACAATGGTCTGCAATTTACGAGCGATTTTCGGGTGGTTTTGGAAGAAATCGAGTGCTTCAGCTGCTGTCATTTTCAACACATCAGCGATGTTTTTATCACGATATTTCACTTCAAGGGTCTCTTTGTTATAACGACTCCCTTTACACTCCTCGCATTCCACATAAACATCTGGTAAGAAATGCATTTCAATTTTGAGCACACCGTCTCCGTTACATGCACCACAGCGACCACCTTTTACGTTGAAAGAAAACCGTCCTTTTGCATAGCCTTTGACTTTTGCTTCATTGGTTGCAGCGAAAAGGTCACGAATGTCATCAAATACACCTGTATAAGTAGCGGGATTGGATCGTGGTGTACGTCCAATCGGTGATTGATCAATGTTAATCATCCGTTCGACATGTTCTTCACCTTGGATGGTTTTATGACGACCAGGTTTTGCTTTTAATCGATAAAGCTTCGATGCAAAAGCAGGATAAAGGACTTGATTAATCAACGTTGATTTCCCTGATCCAGAAACACCGCTAATGACATTTAACACGCCCATCGGTAATTTCAATGTCACATTTTTTAAATTATTTTCTTTTGCCCCAACCACTTTAATAAAGTTGCCATTTCCTTGCTTACGCTCATCTGGTAAGAAAATTTGTTCTTTTCCTGCAAGATATCTTCCAGTAAGAGAACGGTCATCTTGCATGACTTCTCCTGGTGTCCCTTGCGCCACGATTTCACCACCATGGATACCAGCACGTGGTCCAATATCAATCAAATGGTCACAAGCAAGCATCGTGTCTTCATCATGTTCAACAACAATAAGGGTGTTGCCTAAATCTCGCATGGATTTTAATGTTTCGATGAGTCGATCATTGTCTCGTTGATGCAAACCGATAGACGGTTCATCCAAGACATAGAGCACACCTGACAACCTAGATCCAATTTGAGTCGCTAAGCGAATCCGTTGAGACTCTCCACCTGAAAGGGTGCCGGCTGAACGGTCAAGTGTTAAATAGTCAAGTCCGACATTGATCAAGAAAGATAACCTTTCTTTAATTTCTTTTAAAACCAAATTAGCAATAAGTGCTTCTTTTTCTGTCAAAGACAAGCCATCAGTGGCAGTATGGGCTTCTTTGATCGACATATCAGTAAAACGAGAAATATTCATCCCGTTAATTAAAATAGAACGAGCTGCGATTGAAAGTCGTTTCCCTCCACATTCTCGACATAAACGCTCCGACATCATGCCTTCAATCCATTCTCGAATATAAGAAGAGCTTGTTTCCAAGTAACGACGTTCTAGATTTCCAATGACACCTTCGTAAAAATCTACTTTTTCATGGACTGCACCATTATCTGAAACGAGTTTAAAGAAAATCTCATCATCGCTACCGTATAACACAGTATCTTGTTCTTTTTTGGTTAACAGTTCAAAGGGTCGATCCAAATCAATCGCATAGTGGGCACAAGTCGTATCAAGCATCTTTCGCTGATAAGCATGCGGATTATCCCAACCTTTAATGGCACCTTCATTAATGGATTTGCTTGGATCAGCAATCACACGGTCAATATCGATCTCTTTTTCGACACCAAGCCCACTACAACATGAACAAGCTCCGAATGGCGAGTTGAACGAAAACATTCGAGGTTCTAATTTTCCGACAGAAAAATCACAGTGAGGACAAGCGAAATGTTCGCTAAACACCAATTCATCTTCACCAACCAAGACGATGACTTTTCCTTCGCCTAGTTTTAAAGATGTCTCGATCGAGTCAGATAAACGACTACGGATGCCTTCTTTTAACGCAATGCGATCGACGACGACTTCAATAGAATGCTTCTTATTTTTTTCAAGCTTGGGTACGTCTTCTAAGTCATAATTTTCTTTATTGATACGGACGCGAACATAACCATCATTGCGTAATTTTTCAAATACCTTCACATGAGTTCCTTTTGCCCCACTCACAACGGGTGCTAAAATTTGCATTTTTGTCCGTTCGGGATAAGCAAGCAGTCGATCAACCATTTGTGTTGCAGAAGTGGCCTGAATTTCAATGCTATGTGTGGGACAAACAGGACGTCCAATTCTCGCAAATAGCAACCTTAAATAATCATAAATTTCCGTGACTGTTCCAACGGTAGAACGCGGATTCCGGTTGGTCGTCTTTTGATCAATAGAGATGGCTGGTGACAAGCCTTCAATTGAATCCACATCAGGTTTCTCCATATTTCCTAAAAACTGACGGGCATAAGCAGACAAACTTTCTACGTAACGACGCTGTCCCTCTTTATAAATGGTTTCAAAAGCCAAAGATGACTTTCCTGAACCTGACAGTCCCGTCATAACGACAAACTGATTCCTTGGAATGGTAATATCAATATTCTTTAGATTTTGCTCACGCGCCCCTTTAACGACAATCTCATGTTTCATTATACGACCTACTTTTCATTTAAAGACATCAGTTTTAATCAACTTGCAAAAGCAAGCAGCTAAAGCTTCATCTTATTTTTCTTGTCGACCCTCAAATAAGGGCCTTCATTTTCATGCTTCATTAATAGTATACCATATTTGATCGGACATCTGTATGTCAAGATTAAAATTTTGATGTAATTTTAATTCTAAGATTAGCGAAACGGATTTAATATTGACACTGGGTCGAAAATAGTACATAATAGACAGAAATAAACGATTAAATGAGGCAGTATCGACGCTGCATAGAAAAGATCAGATGGGTATGGTGAATGATAATCATGTTTAGGAAGAGGTTTAAAAGTGTTGTTCTCAAAAAGAGTTTGTCTACTTATCAATTGAGAAAGTATCGAAGAAGCAAAAACATCAAGAAGAAGATCCAATATATGATACAAGGTAACAAACTTTATGAAACACGAGAAGTGACGAAAAAAAGATTAAATGGTAAAACGAAAAAAGTCATGCATGTTGAATTTTCTATCGAAATCCATTATAAGATTGAGGAGGATTATAATGGATTGATATGGTTATTATGCCGTTTTATCAAAACTGGGATTGGAAAAATTGATAAACAACTGGATTCGTTTCAGCAAGAAATAGAAACCATATTCAAAGCGGATTGTTTAGAGGTATGTAAGGATCCCGAACATCAATATGTGGAGTACAGGCTTGTTTACAAAGATACAATAATAGGTGAGGTGTTAAGACGGGTTGAAAGGGAAAAAGACAACATATAAAAAGAGCCTTGTCACTTGGGTAAGTGAGGCTCTCAATCAATTGTTTTCCAACAGATCGTGCTACTTTTACAAAAGACTAATTGATTACGCCTTGGATGAAGCGTAAAGCAGAAAGTAATCCGTCAATAATGGTAATAAAGAAATTATTCATCAGTGTCACCTCTCTTAAACGAAGTTGCACAGTCTTAGTGGCTTAAGATCATAAGAAAGTGCAAATATTCATTAAACTTCATGATAAACAACAGGGGTATTGTTTATCTTACTACATGAAACGAATTGCAATTCTGAGCACTTCAAGAAAAGTAATTGCTGTAGAAAGAAAAGAATTAACAGAGGAAAGAATAGAATCAAACATTGAAAGTCACCTTCTTTTAGAATGGGTTTAATAATCGTATTGTCATACAATTATCTAAAAATTATATCATATTAAGTAAAAAAAAGCAACAAATAACATGAAAGAGGGGTTGATAAAAAGATAAAAAAGCGATTAATTAGAGAAGGCATTGCTACATCTACAACATATTTTAATGAAGATCTGGATGAAGATGGTTTTTTATTTGTCTTCTAAGGCTCATAAAAAAGACACCACAAGGGTGTCAGCCAATTTATTGTCCATACAATTTAACTTCACAATCTTTTCGATAGAATGCAATCCCATATTTAATCACATGGGTGTAACCTTCTCTTTGCAACTCATCATCATATTTCTTTTCTTCAATTTGAGCTAATGCTTCATCACCTTTCTTTGCTAAATCCTTGGCAACACCAGCAACCTTTACCTCAATCATCACAGCAGGTTGTCTAATTGAAACAGGTTTAAGGAAAATATCCGCTCGACCATTCCCAGATTCACGATTTGATTGAGTTTTATAATCTCCCATTGTTGCCATCACCGCTGTTAGAAAGCCATGATAAAAAGCTTCCTTACTATCAAAATAGCTAATAGTATCTTTCAACATCCTAGTTAATTCATTTTGGAAAATCTGTGTATCACCATTTAAAATAGCAGTATACATGGTTGTTAAATCAGTCATTTTAACCTTTTCATCAAACCATTCTCTAATTTGGCGCTGATAGATATATTGAATTTCCTTATTTGGAATCGCAAGCTCAAGGTAATTTTGGACATCAATTTGTGTTTTTGAGATCTTTTTTAAGTAACCTGTGAAGAATAAGAAACTCCATAAATTATCCATGGTCTTTGTGATATCAGCATAGACAATATCTTCTACAATTGGTTTTGTAATGGTCTGTCCTGCGATTAACTGCTCAATTTCTTCTTTTACAGTATTGTCAGATATTTTAATCAAATCTTTGATAATAGAATTTGAACTTGTATTGGACCAGTGAGAGGAAGGAAATTTCATTTTATTATGAACGATATCATATAAATATTTGATTCCACTCCAAGGGTTGTAGACAGTTGTTTCACCAAACAAATAACCATTATACCAGTCACGCATTTCTTCTGCTTTTTCTTCTAGTCCATAATACTTTAACATCTCTGCTACTTCTAACTCTGTAAAGCCATAGTATTCACCAAATCCATCATTTAAAATTGACACAATATTTAGATTATTCAGCCCTGTAAAAATACTTTCTTTGCTTACTCTTAAACAACCTGTAAGAACCGCAAAGTGAAGACTTTTATTTGTTTTCAATGCTGAGGAAAAGAAGCCACGAATAAACTGAACCATTTCAGGATAATAACCTTCAAAATAGGATTTTTCCAAAGGAACATCATATTCATCAATTAAAATAATTACTTTCTCCCCATAATGCTTTTCTAAACAAGTAGACAAAAATTTTAAACTATCCAGATAATCTTCTAGTGGCATTTCTTTGTCAAGAAATTTTTCAAAAATTTTCTTTTCCCTATCCCTAAGTTTGGAACTTTCAAGTAAATACGCATGCCTATCATACTCGTTTGCAATTTCTATTGTTAGCCGCTTCAATGCACCTTTAAAATGAGAGGATTCAGCATCTTTAAGCCCGATCTTAATCACAGGATACTTATTTTGATGGGATAAATAAAAGTCACCTGTCTGTGAAATGTTCAAGCCATCAAAAATAGATGCCTTATCTGCCATAAGATTGTCAAAAAAATGTTGTAACATACTTATATTTAGTGATTTTCCAAATCTTCTTGGTCGTGTAAATAAATTTACTGCACCACCTGTATCCAGCAAATCTTTGATTAATCGTGTTTTATCAACATAATAATACCCTTTTTCAATCATGTCATCGAAGAACTCAACACCGATGGGTAATGGCTTTAGCTTCACATCTGTCACTTTTCTTCACCACTTTCTAAACGTTGTAAGTATTCCCCGTGATGCTTTACTTTCTGCTGTTCAATTTCTCGGTAATAATCCATTTTCTCCCTAAATAATTCTCCGTTTGTCGGCGGTGTATATGTGATGGCATTAGCGCCCGCAGCAATAGTTTCTAAAATGGATGTATCAGTAGGTCCACCAGTTGCAATAATGGGTATATTTGGAAATTTTTCTCGGATATGTTTGACAACCGTTGCTGTTTTCGCGCCGCAACTCACATTCAAAATATCTGCACCGGCTTTCAGCTTTCCTTCAATGTCTGATAGTTCAGAGAGAATGGTGATGACAATAGGGATATCGATATTTTCTCGAACATGTGTAATGGTTTCGTCGGTGGTTGGGCCATTCAAAACAACGCCTAATGCACCTTGGAATTCTGCATGCAACGCAATATTAGCAGATCTTTTCCCGTGGGTCATTCCACCACCAACACCACACATAACGGGAATATCTGAGACGGACATTAATGCTTGTGTAATGGTTGGCATTGGGGTAAAGGGGTAAACAGCGATAACTGCATCTGCATCTGTGTTTTTAATAATGGCCACATCTGTTGTAAAAATAAAAGACTTCATTCGTTTTCCAAAAATACGAATACCACTTGCTTCTCGGATCACTTTAGGAACCTTAATATAATTATTACGTAATGCACCATTAACTGCTGGGATCATAAGTCCCTTCGAATTAAATTCCATTATTTTTTGCACTCCTTCAATGTCTATTTTTTTTAATCCATGTTTTTTATTTTCAACTTTCAATTATAAAGCATTCGGCTGAATTTACAAGTCTAAGTTGTATAATTTGTTCAAAAAAGGTCATCATAGTGATATGCAACGACTAAAGGAGCGGAAGGTATGAACGGTATGGACGGAAAAAAAGATAAAAAAAAGCGAAAAGTGAAAAATAAGCCGGTTAAAGAAGTTAAGATTAACCAGAAAGAAGAAATTTCAAAAGACTTCTTTGACTATTTCGAAGATGATGAACCTTATCAAGAAATACAGATTACATAGCGTAAGAACTGATGTACAACGAACCGATTGATGTTACTTAGCCTGTTCACAAGCGGTTCTTTTTTTGCTTTTTTCAAAAAAAGCTTTAAATCAAGTTGGGATTACAACGTATAAATAATTAAAATTCTATAAAAGCCCTCTCGAATTTGACTAATGTGACATATCATGTTATGATATCTATGTCGTAAGCTCAGTTCTAGATAGTTTTGGCGATTATTTTAATTGCTAAATCAGATTACTTTCTTGTGTTACATTAGACAATTGAAGGAGGTGAGCTGTTATGATGCACCAGCTTTGTTATTGAGATAAAGGTTGCATCATAACAGACACATGCAAGTAAAACGAGATATAACGGGTAGAATCATGTCATTAGGTGTGATTGCTACGAGTATCTTCGCTATCATGCATTCTAACTTGACTGAAGTAAACATGAATGAAGTAACCATTGTCGAAAATGGTGAGCGAAATACAATCACAACAGAGGCTGAAACTGTACTTGGTTTAGTTACAGGCGGCTACGTACAAATCGGAAATTTTGATGACGTTAGTGTCGAAATGGAAGATGTGGTCTATAACGGTATGGAAATTGAAATCACACGTGCATTTCCAATTACAATTAACGATGGAGGTACGAGATTTCAAACCATGGCAAGATCATCTGATGTGTTTGAAGTACTGTCTCAGTACGAAATCGAATTAGGTCATCACGATTTAACAGAAATTATGATGACTGGAACTAACGCTTTAGGTGAAGAGGTTCAAGTTAATCCAACCATTCTGACAGCTTTTGCTAACAGTGAGGTTGAAGTTATCGTAACCCGCATTCACTTTGAAACTGAATCTAGCTTTGAAGAATTTACATTAGAAACAGTGTATATTTACACTGACGATCTTTTAGAAGGAGAACGCGTGATACAAATAGCGGGTTCACCTAAGATTGAAAAAACAATCGTGGAGTTTGAATACCGAAATGGTGAACTTTATGAGATTGTAGATACACAAACAGTTGTTATTGACGAAGGTGTCGCTCAAGTTGTGGCGATCGGAACATATGTCTATGTTCCGGAACCAGAGCCTGAACCAGAACCGACACCTATTGTAACACAGGTGGCATCATCTACACCAGCACCACAAGCACCAGCATCAAATCCTACAAACAATGTTAATACAGGTACACCAACGCCTAGCCTAGAGTCGTTCACTGCAAATGTGACAGCGTATGTAGCGACATGCGATGGGTGTTCAGGTATTACAGCAAATGGGACTGATGTTAGATCTATCAGTACTTTTTATGATGCATCATTTGGATCAGTACGCATTCTGGCAGCTGACGGGAGATTTCCATTTGGTACCATCATTTATGTCTCGGGCATCGGTAAAGGCGTTGTCCTTGATAGAGGGGGATCTGTTACGGGGAATGTATTAGACCTTTTAATGGGATCATATGCGAACCCGTTGCAGTTTGGTAGACAATCTTTACAAGCACAAGTCATAAGGTTAGGTTGGTAATTAAAATAGAGACTGTTTAATACAAGCAAACAACTTAACTTTAAGATCGTAATCATTTATGAGTTGCTTTCGTGGAGGATGCTTCTTTAAGTCCAACATGTCAAAATAACACTGCTATTCTAGTACTGATTCATCCATCAATACTAGAAGGATAGCGCTTTGTAACTCACGCATCAAAAATAGTTTGAACAATGTCTCGCTTCAATTAACGAGGGTTCTTACGACAAAGATTCATCTAGGATTTATAACGGTGTTATCAAATTCGATGCGAAAAAACTCATGACTGAGTCATTTGGCTGACACACCATGAGTTATCTAGTTCGTTGATATGAGCATGACTATATAACTATTTCCACGCGATTAACTTTTGGGTTAGTCGCGTGTTTTTTATGTTGTCACCACAACCCTCGAACAGAGACGTATCCTTGTCGTGCTTCGCTCCATTCATGAATTGATAAAGGGGTACCGTTTTGGTTTTTAATAAGAAACGAACCTTCTTTCATCGCAGGTTCAATTTGTTCATTTCGGAGTTTTACACCGTTTCTTACGAGCTTTTCCACCCAGTTATCCACAGAAACTGTGGGAAAGTCTGCTAAAGCTTCAGAAATTGTGAATAACTTAAAGTTTCCAGTTTCGATGTCTTCAAATGTTGTACAAGCTTCAAGCTTAAAAACGCCAGATGCAATCCGAGTTAAGTCAGACATATGTGCGGGATATCCGAGCTTTTCTCCGATGGTAACAGCTACTGTTCGAATAAAGATGCCTTTACTGCCACGAATATGAAATTTAAACTTGGCTAAACCATCAGCATGGTGGATATCTCCCAATAGCTTGAGTTCAAAAATGGTTACGTCACGTTGTGGTCGCGTTACTTTTAAACCCGCTCTTGCATATTCGTATAGCTTTTTTCCATTGACTTTTACTGCTGAGTACATAGGCGGTATTTGAATTTGAGTGCCTAGCATGCTTTGCAAGATCGCTGTTATTTCTGCTTTGCTGATGGCTTTGAGTACAGGGCGTCGTTTTATTTCTTCCCCTGATGTATCCTCAGTTGTCGTTGCATAACCGATTGTTACTTCTCCTACGTATTCTTTTTCGTTGGCTGTCAAAAATTGTACCAACTTTGTAGCTGATCCGATGCAAATAGGGAGAACACCGTCTACATCCGGATCTAACGTACCTGTGTGACCCACTTTTTTTGTTCCTAAAAGTCGACGAATTTTCATCACGCAATCGTGAGATGTCATACCTCGAGGTTTGTTTAGCAACAATACACCATCTAAACGCATTATAAAACTCCTTATCCAATTGGTTTCATATGATTATAACCCATCGTTGTCAAAAAGACAACTGGTATTTAACAGTTGAAATATGTCATGTTCTTATCTTTTTCTGAAAAAACTTGCATGAGCACTTACATTTCCCTTTATTTCTCTGAAAAAATCATGTATAATGGTCACTTATTAGGATACATATTGAGAGTTTTGAAAGATGACAGATGAAAAGTGGGTGTTTGGGAGATGAGAAACATGTTTAAGATGATTTTGTTGGTGTTGAGTCTATTCATATTCGTACCCGATTTGAGTGTTAATGCCAGTGCTGAAGAGCGAAGAACGACAGGCGTAACACTTCGTCAATCACATTTGTACGACGGGAGGGGTCTGGATGCCACTCGAATTAAAACCATTTCTCGGAATACGAATGTGAGAATTAATCGTCGTCATGGCGATCATTATCGCGTTGTTGTTGAAGGCATTGTTGGCTGGGTACCAAGAAATCGGATCGCACGGACGCAGCAAATTGCTGTTGCACATCGAACAGCCTATTTATACCATGAACCGGGAGGGGGTTCAACCCGTGTTCGCAATGCATCTAATCAAGCTGTTCGCATTACGGATGGTCGAAGAATTAATGTGTTTTATTCCACGGCTAATTGGGTTCAGACTCGGGTGTATGGACATGACGGTTGGGTACGTTTAAGTCATGTTGAGATGGAGACGGCTCGGCGTGCTTTTCGAGTGATTGATCGCGTAAACGTTCGTCGAAGTCCTTATGCGGGTTCAGAGGTTAGGCATACTTTAGGTTATGGCACCATTGTCCAAGTTTTGCAACATACGACGACTGGGATGTCTCAAATCAGTTTGATTACGGATCAAGGGAATGTGACAGGTTGGGTGCCAAGGAATTTACTTGCTTATCATGATGATGTTGAGATGCGAACGTCACGTTCAGTTGCTTTAAGGCGAAGAGCTGATGAAACATCGCGTCTGTATGGGCATCTACCAGCTAATGCTCGCGTGACAGTCCACAATCGAATTCAGCGTCACGGGCTTAATTTTTATCATGTAACAGCAACCATTGATGGCGTCAATCGAACGGGTTGGATAAGGAGTAATCGTGTTCGCAACTTTCCAACACCGAACACAACAAGGCGAAACCCCAACGGCTCTCCTTTGACGCGTTTACATACCACCTCTCAATCAGGAAGGGCAACGAGGCGTACTGACTTTAGAAGAGGACGTGGTGAGCATTATGGGTTAATTCGCACTTTAAATAACCATGCAAACATGTCGATTAGACGCTTTAATTTTGGGCATGTATGGACTCAAGTTAGAGTCGATGGTGTTGTTGGCTATGTGAGAACTGCTGATATCAGATTGGTTACACAAGGCTTTGCCCTAAATGATACGCAGTTGAGATCACGTGCAGGGAATGGCCAGCCATTTATTCGGAATGCTGAGTTGTTTGCAGGTCAAACGATGCAGCTTCATGCTTATAGCGGGAATTGGTACCGTGTGGTGGCGGGCGGCTTCACGGGTTATTTACATCGTCGTGATGTCACACGTCGAGAATACAGGGGAAATTCTGGTGCGCCTAGGAGATTGGATTTGCCTATGCGCTAGTTTTTCATTATCAGCTTATGAAATGTCAGCATTAGTCAAATTAGACTGATGCTTTTTTCAAGGAAGATGTGGTATACTTATGCTAACAGGTCATTTCCATGTGAGAAGGAGCTAATTTAAAATGAATGATAAAGAAGTGCTTTCGGGAACCGTTTTGTATGAGCTAGATATATTTGATCAGCGGGGAATTCTTAAAGTGGGTCGTTTAAACGGTTTGCTAAGAGCGTTTTTAAAAAGTAACGCATCTTTTTCGAAAGCTGAAGAAATAATTGAGACACTTAAACGTTACAATGGATCTTTGACTGTTTTAGTAGATGAAACCATTCGTCAATACACATCTAAATTAGAAAACGTCAAAAGCTTTATTGAGCAGGTTGAAAATGATTCACGTTATGAAATGATTGACTTTGAAATAGCAACTAAGCAGACAAAAAAAGTGCCATTTTATTTTAACTTTAAAAAGTGCCATCCTGGTTTATATGAGCTGAAGCATAAAGGAAAAAATCAGCTCATGTCTTCTTTTGATGAAGATTTTCAAGATGTGGATCTGCAATTGAGAAATAAATTGCTGTCTGCTGGTTTTGATGGTGAAATGAAGCTTTTTAGACCTGAGCGCTTCCGAATTGTCAAAGATGCAAAGGTTCATGCTTTTTCTAAAGATGTCACAACTGTTTCTTTTCAAGAAAAAGGCGTAAGATGCATAGATGAAAACTTTAGAGGACGGACGTTGGTTAAATTTAATGCCTCGTTAATTGAACAAAGCCAAACGATGGAGACTGCACTTTTTCTACCGCTCCAGTCTGCGATTAACAATTACTATCACAACTTATCTGAAACAGTATTTGGTTTGAGACTTCTGAAGCTATTCCCAGCTGACATACCGATTGTTTATCGAGGCGCAAAACGTTTTGAAGTCGTTCCTTTTTATGCGGAGAAATTAGGTGTCGACCCTCAGCGACTGATTCCCATTGAAACACTTGAAGGTGTTAGGGTGAAAAAAGCGGTATTGATCCATAAAGATGGTTTTTTCTGGACAAAAGCACATTATGAATTTTTTAGACAGTTTATTGATCAAGAAGTAATGCCTTTTCGAAAAGTCTATATTTCAAGAAATAATTCGAAGCGTGCTTTAACCAATGAGAATGAAATAGAGCATGTATTAGAAGCACATGGTTTTGACATTATTTATGCCGAAAGGTTAACCTTCGAAGAACAAGTTAAATTATTTTCTGAAACTGAGCTGTTAGTAAGTGGTCATGGTGCAGGACTTGCGAATATTTTGTTTATGCAGTCGGGTACGAAGTTAATTGAGATTTTTCATGAACATTTTTTGAAATCGGATTATTATCAGCGATCGGTACACAATCAAATGGGTTATCAACTGATGATGACAGATAAAACAGGCAAGCTCAATGTATCAGAACTTTTAGAAAAAATGGCTTTACTGTTAAAAGAGTCCTGATCAAAAGTGTTAGACCCTGATTAACAGGTTCAATTGCTTAAATTGTCGGTTTTAAGGTTGTCATCCTTGAAAATGATATTATTAAATTTAGTTAATGCATTTTTGAGGAGGATGTGGTATACTACAATATTGAAAGTACTGGGAATTAAAGTGAGTTAGTGAAGCGTTTCTGTCATAAACACGCTATGAGGTGTTGGGTGAATGTCAAGTATGGTCAATCAAAACATAAAGGTATCTGTTATCATTCCTTGTTATAATGCAGCGTCTTTATTGAGCAAAAGTCTAGATAGCGTTTTAAATCAATCATTGGTCGAGATTGAAGTTATTTGTGTCGATGACGGGTCGACAGATCAAACTTTGGAAATTTTGAAAAGGTACGCTGATGGCGACCCACGCGTTCGGGTACTGATGCAAAAAAATGAATACGCAGGGGTGGCCAGAAATAATGGGATGTCTGTTGCCCATGGGAAGTATTTATATTTTATGGATGCTGATGACATGCTTGAGCCTTTTGCATTAGAAAAAGTTTATGCACAAAGCGAACGAACGAATGCAGATATTTGTCTTTTCGGTGCAGGGACTTTGGATTTAAAGACAGAGGAAGTCGCCTATGCTTATCCGATCAAAGAAAGTGTGCCTTTAGAACAGCCATTTTCAAGAAAAGAGTTAGCTCACCGTTTAATCGGGATTCACCACACAGCACCGTGGAATCGCTTATATCAAAAGTCATTTGTTGAAAAGAGCGGTTTGATGTTTCAGCCTTTGGTACGAAGCAATGATTTTTTCTTTTGTATTGCAACCCTTGTTGAAGCAGATGTCATCACGGTCGTGAATGAATGCTTGTATTTTAGAACGACCAACTCTGGCACCAGTTTGGTTGAAACGATGGATCAAAACCCGTATTCTTTTTACGATGCGAATAAAAAACTGCGTGCGTATCTCATCGAAAAAGGCTTATTTGAAGCATTTAAACGTTCATTGATTTTGTACCATATGGTTTCAGCTAGGCATGTTCTTTCCAAGTTAAGATCTGTTTCAACCGTCCGAGAAGTCGTTTTGTTTTTGAAGCATACTTATTTTGAAGAATTGGAAATCTGGAAATATAAAGATGTTTTATCCAATCAAAAAAGTCATTTGAGATTGCTTACCTATGTGATGGAAGCTGATGATGAAGAATTAGCAACAGTTGTTTATGATGGCACCTCGAAAATGATTGAACAAGAAGTTAAAATTTCCATTGTCATGCCTTGCTACAATGCCGAATTATTTCTACGAAAGAGTTTAGACAGTATTTTAAAGCAAACGCTGAAAGCATTTGAAGTCATTTGTGTGGATGATGGATCAACTGACGGAACTGTCGACATTTTAAAAACGTATTCAAATCGTGATTCACGGGTCAGCTTTTTCACACAGAAAAATCAATATGCAGGTGTCGCACGCAATAATGGGATGGAAAAAGCAAGAGGTAAGTATGTGCTGTTTTTAGATGCTGACGATTTTTTCGAGCCGCTCATGTTAGAAAAAATGTACCGTAAAGCAGAAGATGACATGGCAGATATTTGTTTGACTGCTGGCGGAAAGTATGATTTAAGAACAACTGAAGTCACGTATGACTATCAGATGCGCTATGACATGCTGCCATCTAAACTTCCATTTTCTAGGCTTGATACGCCCGAGACTATTTTCTCTGTCGGATACGGTGCACCGTGGAATAAATTGTTTAAACGGACATTTATTAAAGAGAATAACCTTAAATTTCAAGCGTTGAGAAGTTCTAATGACATCTTTTTTGTGCAAAGTGCAATGGCGATTGCACAACGAATCACTGTAGCAGACGGTTGGCTCTTTCATTATCGCGTTGGAAGCGAAACCAGCTTGGTCGAAACGTTGGGTCAAAACCCATTTTGCTTTTATGAAGCTTATAAAGCAGTCAAACAGTTTTTGATTGAAAAAGGCGTGTATCATGAAGTCAGACTTGGCTTTAAAAAAGCTGCATTGGGAAGTGGTCTTTATGCATTAAGAATGATGAAAACAAAAGCCAGTTGGTTAGAAATGGCTTTGTTTTTAAAACATACGTATCTGCCAGAATTAACGTTATTGGAAGTTCAAAAGCATATTCCGCTTTCTCATCGTGAAGAACTCGCTGTTTTATTGGATCAAAATGACGATTTACTAAGTACTTATCGACCAACTTTGAGAAAAAATGAATCGCTTGTTCCAGAACAAAGAAAGCTTAAAGAATCGTTTTTGAACATGCCAGGTGTAAAAGTTACAATTGTTGTCGAGCCTTCTTTTTCAGGGAATTTGATGAGGGATTGCTTGGTTAGCATCCAAAATCAAACATTAACTGACATTGAAATTTTATGTATCAGTCACGAAACTGTTGAGGATCATCAAAAACAATTAGAGGTTTTAGCGAGCAAAGATGCACGCATAACGATCATACCAAATGCAGGTCAAACGGTGACTGCTAGTGCCAATGAAGCCATTAGACGTGCTAAAGGTGATTATATTTTGTTCATTAACGGTGATGATTCGTTGCTACAGGTTGCGCTAGCGCATTTGTATATCAAAGCTCAAGCGAATGCGTTAGATGATTTGCTTTTTGAAGGTGTTTTAGTTTATGACCATGTGAGTTTATACCGTAAGTATCGAAATCGACAGATGTATCGCTATACAGGGGAATATCGACGTTCAGTTCAAACTGGAGAATCTGCATTAGGGCAAATTACTGCTGAGGGTGAGTTGAAGTTAACGCATCATATGCATTTGTTGAAAGTTGATTTTCTAAAAAACAATTTGATTACATTTGATGAAACTGTATCAGCGGATTATCTTTTTGCTATCAAAAGTTTAACTGCTGCAAAACGGGTGATGATTCATCAAGAACCGTTGTATGTGAAAAATGTTGTCCAAGCAAGTTTAACCATGAGAAGCGAGTTACTGGAAGGGATCAATAAGGTATTAGCAGATTGTGAAGCTGCTAAAATTCCGCAGTCTTTGACTAATAATTTAATTTCTCGCTTACTGTCGGCTAAGAAGAACATGCTATCTGAAATGATGGAAAGTAGTTCTTACATGAAAATTGTTAAGTTTGAGAAGAACCGTTCAAATGTGGTGCGGATTGGGTTGGAATTAAAGGTTTTTAAAGATGTTAACATTGAATTTCTGAACATTTTATTGAAGTTAAGAAGTAGTAAACAGGTTGTCGAGCGGCGGTTAGCGATTCATCAAGTCAATCAACTGAATGAGCAACTGTATGCCATTGAATTTGATTTTGATGTGAAATCAATGACATATGTTCCGTTGTATTATGATTTGTATTTAGCTGTTAGTTTGGATGGGAATGAATTCGATGTAAGGATTGAAAATCCGACGTATCAGGTTAAAAAGACGATTTACCTTAAAATTAGGCAGTTTGAAATTTATTTTAAAAATGGTTTTAAGATCTACCCGTATTTATTGGAGGGGAAGTATCTGTCTTTTACTTACCGCTTGCCTGAACCAGGTGAGACGAACTTTAACAGGATGAAAGAACAAGTCGCTTATTTTTGGTATTTGCTTTTCCAAAATCATTATGATAAAAAGAAAATTTGGTTAGGCTTTGAAAAAAATGCAGAAACTGCAAGTGATAATGGTTTTGCTTTCTTTAAACACTGCTATGAACATAAAAAGTATGATAATTTCTATTATGTGTTGAAGAAAAATTCTAATGAAATGCAGAAACTGGCTCAAATGAAAGACAGGTTGCTTATTCATATGAGTTTTAAGTATATGGTTTATTTATATGCGAGTAAATTGTTGATCGCATCAGAGTCGAAGCAGCATGTGTATAACATTCGGGCACAAAAAGGACGCATCCAAAATGTGTTGAATAAAAAACATTTGGTTTTTCTTCAACATGGCGTGATTGCATTTAAAAAAGTTCCTTTTTTCAAGGTTAGCAACCATTCAGCGCGGCCCAAAGTATTTGAAGTTGCTTCGAACTATGAAAAGGAAATTGTCCAAAAATATTTAGGCTATAATGAACACGAGTTGATGGTAGCAGGGTTATGCCGATGGGACAATTTAATGGATAGGCAGCATGAAGAAAAAAAGAAAAAAATCTTCGTGATGCCAACATGGCGTGATTG
Organism: Defluviitaleaceae bacterium; assembly: GCA_009778135.1. GTDB lineage: Bacteria > Bacillota_I > Bacilli_A > MOL361 > Turicibacteraceae > WRKJ01. Next base: position 4,019 of record WRKJ01000088.1, on the reverse strand, counting down.
GTTAGATAGTGCCTTGCGTGAAGATTTTATTGCGACAAATTATTATCAAACGTATAAAAAATTATTAGACGATCCTTTTTTAGGTCAGTTGTTAATTGAGAAAGGGCTTGAACTGCACTTTCTGTTACATCCTAAATTTAAAATGTATTCACAGGAGTTTCGCAGTACTCACGCCAATATGTATGTTCATACCTTTGGTGAAGTCGATGTTGCGTCGATGTTAATGGCGTGTTCGATTTTAATAACAGATTATTCGAGCATTGCGTGGGATATGTATTACATGGGAAAACCGATTATTTTTTATCAGTTTGACTTGAGAGATTATGAAGCTTATCAAGGGGCTTATATCGATCTTGAACGTGATGTATTTGGTGATACGGTAAAAAGTCATGAGGGTCTGATTCAAGAACTCAATGACTACATCGAAAATAACTTTTCGGAAAAAGAGCAGTTTAAAAACGACCGCTATAAATATTTTGATCATGTGGATCATCATAATAGCGAACGAACTTTTGAATTTATCAACGCGCGGAAGGAAGAATTGTATAGCTCAGATAAAGAAACCCTGTTACAAATTTTGAAGCGGAATTTGAAACTTAAATGAGCGCATGAGTTTGTCACACGAAACATTGCTTTAAGCATCACTGTCAAGATCCACTTCTTCATCTTGAAAAAAGTCAACCAGCTCTTCTGAGACTTCAAATGAAAAGTCACCGTTCATGACAGAAGTTGGAAAAGGAAGGTCAGCTTGATCTTCTTGTTTTATTTCTGTTGCTTGACGCTTGTGTTGTTTTGTGATGAATGCTTTGAAAGCAATTAGGAAAGTAGCAAGTAGGGTTATGTTGAGAAAAATTTGGATTGTCATCAAATGCTCCTTGTAAATAAGTCTTCATTTTCGAGTAATAGTATGCGATAACGAAACGTATTTATTCGAAAAGTTTGATAAGTCATTCATAATGTGGTACAATAAGACAGTAGCGAGATATGACAAGAGAGCAAGAGTGATGAGGATGAAGTTTAAAGGAGAAATACCCAACCTGATAATGGTTGTGGTTGTGAACTTGTTAAGTGTGGGCATCGTTGCATCAATTATGGGTGATATGGACAATGCAAGAGCTTCTGATTTTGAAGCGGATGCTAACATGCTTATTGATGTGGGTAATAAGGAACGTTACGCGCTTTCTGATTTTGACGTGTTACGAGAACAAATCAATATGAGAATTCAATTGATGTTAGAAGAGGTAAGTGAAGAATTATCTGAAATTGAAACAGAAGCTGAAACGGTGTATCAACCTGTCTATGTGCCACAAACGCTTCCTCCTGAACCGACTGAACAACAGCAAATAGAAGAAGTGGAGCTTCCTGAACAAACGGAAATAACAGAAGAGCCGTCTCCAGGTTTAGTGCCAATAGAATTGGAAGTCACAGAACCGGCGCCGACAGATCCATTAACGACGGAGCCTTTACTGACTGAACCGATAGAACCAACAGTACCAGTAGAATTAGAACCAACAACGTTAGAAGCGGATAACGGTGGTGGCTAAATTAAAAGAATAAAACCCAATATTTGGGTTGATGGAGATATACTCAAGTGGCTGAAGAGGATGCCTTGGAAAGGCATTAGGTCGGGCAACTGGCGCGGGGGTTCAAATCCCTCTATCTCCGCCATTATAAAAATAAAATCAAGTTAGTTAAATGAAAATGTCATTCGAAGAGCGGAGGAGCAAGGAATTTGATGTCTAAGGACATTAGGTTCCTTATTTAAGTATGATGAAAAAGCTAGTGCATCACAACATAAGTAACCACACCTATTCATGTGTCTCATTTCCAGCTACTGCGTCAACTCGTCCTAATGCTGGTAGCATCCGGCGAATGCTACCGACATTGGTACGAGTCGTCCTCGTTTTTTCCTTGTATTTGAAAATGAGACACGCCAATATGCGCCATTACTTACGTTTTGCTGCGCTAGGATTAAACTTACTCGTGCTGATTGTTTTATTGTTCATTTCTGATCTTACTGTTTGTGGAAATGAAACGACGGTTCTTAGGCAGAGCGGCGTGATGTTAAACGATGTAGCGGTTTACTCAGAACCTGAAGGCCGTGGTCAGAAAGAAGGCATGATGAATCGAAATCGTAATGTGATGATAACAGGTCGTCATGGTTTGTATACGCGTGTTTCTTTTGAAGGGTTAACCGGCTACATTCCTAGCGAAAGTGTGACGCGTACCCAGCAGTTTGGGATTGGTATTCGTGTTGCCAATGTTCACTTGGAACCTGATGATGCCACCGCTGTTGTTTCGACTGTTGGGAATGGGCGAAGGGTTAATGTTCGCTATATAACGAACAATTGGGCACATGTTCGAATTGACGGGATAGATGGTTGGGTCAGAGATCGGTATTTGGATATTGAGCAAGCCAAGCGACCACACCGCACGTTGATGCAAGTTTATTTGCGCCAAAGTCCTTATGCGGCATCTCAACGATTAGGGACAATGGCTTATGGCACGGTCTTGTATGTTTTACAGCATTCAAATACAGGCTTTTCTCAAATTGTCATTCATACAGAAGGTGAAGTCATCGAAGGCTGGGTTGTTAGAAACCAACTTGAGTATTATGATCGCATGACGACAATTTCCGAACCGATTTCATTGCGACGCCATGCAGATACGACAAGTCATTCCTATGCAAAGCTGGATCAAGGAACAGCCATTACGGTTTTGGGACGTGTCACGCATGGAGGTGATGATTTTTATCGTGTCGTGTCGAATGTAGGTGGAAGTGATAGACATGCTTGGGTGCTTAGTCGTCATGTGCATGACTTACCCGTACCCGATGAAAGGGGTGATAATCCTTTAGGAAATCCCTTTTCAAGGATGACGACGACAACGCAAAGTGGCAGAGTGAATGTACAGACTTCTTTGCAAGAAGGACCTGATGCGACGTATCGTGAATTGCGTAGACTCAATAGAGGGGCGAACATCGCCATTATTAATTATCATCCAGAAGAGCAATGGGTGCGTATTCGTGTTGATGGACAAACCGGTTATGTGCCCAGATCCATGATCTATTTGGTATCACAAGGTGTGATGCTCGTTTATGCTGATTTGATGCGTGGTCCCAACATGACTTATGAGAAGATGAAGCATGTGTTTGCAGGACAGACCATGCAAGTCCGTGCTAGAAGTAGAGAATGGTTTCGGGTCACAGTTGAAGGTGTCACAGGCTATTTAAAACAAGAACAGGTGCATGTGAGACCCTATGAGGGAAATACGGGTGCACCTTCACACTTAGATTTGCCTTATTATGTACCGAGACAAATAGCTGTCAAGAACTATGTTAAAAACCATAGATACTTAGATAAAACGAATTTTAATTAGGACAAGGTTAAAAACCAAGTGATCAAAGCAGTACAACGTCGATTGATCAATATGCTTTATCGCATGATGAAACATAACAAGCCTTATATCAATCCCTCAGTTCGTTACTTTTTTAGTCCCAAGCCTTTAAAATGATTTAGTGATGGAAACTTTATGCCAACCAAAATGCCAAATGCAGGTGCGAAAGCAATTGTGTTTGGCATTTTACGTTTATAGGTGGACTTGTACAAGAGGAGGAAAACCGTTACACGACTCAATAACTTGCAAAGCCATCTGCCGATATAAAATCCTGTACATTATTTTTCATTTAGTCCTTGTAAGCGAACATGTTTTTTGTTATTTTTTGACATGATATGTTGCTTTTACCTTTGAAATTCGATATACTGTTGGTTATTAAAATTTAATAAGGAAGGAGGCTAAATGAGCCATGACATCCAATGCAGTAAGGATCACACAAATAGATAATCAATTGCCGCCATTAAGAACACGGTGGACAAATGCTGAAAGCGAACGTAATAAAGTAAGAACAACAATTGCAACACTAACGAATACAACAGGTGAAACATCATGAGACCGGTGATCTCTTTTCGTGAGTTAAATGAGCGCCTAACTAAAATGAACCGTGAAACAAGAAGAGTACG
>WRKJ01000087.1 GCA_009778135.1 Defluviitaleaceae bacterium | reverse complement strand
TTATCGATGTATGTCAGCAATGCGAGAATAAACATTCCGATTGCCATCAGCTCCACAAGTGTGAAGGACATCTGGGCTACTCCTTTCAGAAGTTGCCATTAAATCAAAGTCCATACTTGGACAATTTTCGATTATTCTTTCTCAAGTGTTGAAAGCGTATGATATACTGCTCTTGCAACATGCCATGCCATAACGGGTGGAACAGCATTCCCAATCATTTTGTAAGCTGAACTTGCAGAAGCTGTGAAAATATATGAATCTGGAAATGATTGCAACCTTGCACATTCGCGAACCGAAAGTCTACGCCAACCTGCCATATCGTCTACATCGTCAAGTAATGATTTATAATGTGCTTCAATATTTCCGTGATGCTCCGCCCGTATGGTTGGTGCTGGTCTATCAGCAAGGATTTTATTATTACCTTGCATTTTCTTACCAGGATAAAATTTTGCTTTTGAAATGTCTCTCGATGTATGATTTGGAATAAGTGGGTCATTAACTTTATCCCAAATGTCATCAATGCCATCTGCCGATGAACGCCATTTCTTCCCAGTTATCTCACCTGTTTCATCAAAGTTTTTTTCTGGATAAAAGATATCATCAACACTTCCTAAATCTTTACGAATACCCATAATGATAACACGACGTCGTATTTGTGGCACGCCATAATCTGGTGCAGATAACACGTGATATTTCACATCGTAACCCGCTTTTTCAAAATCAACAAGAATTGTATCTAATGCTGAAGCGTCAACATTATCCCCATTTATGTTTTTTCGTGAATTTCGGATACCGTCAACATTTTCAGCAACAAACATTTTTGGTTTATAATGATTAATCACTCGAATCATTTCAAGATATAGTTGACCACGCTTATCGCTTAATCCACCACGGTTTCCAGCATAGCTAAATGCTTGACAGGGAAATCCACCTAGGACAATATCAACATCTATATCTGGTAACTCCGAAACATCAAGTTCATCAATGCTTGTACGGCATACAGGGTGGTTAAAGTTATCTTCGTATACTTCGGTTGCTTGTTTAAAAATATCATTTGCAAATACAATATTGAATGGGTTTTCGCCATAGGTTTCATTTAAGTATTCAAAACCACCAATAAAGCCTAAATCTATTCCCCCACAGCCCGAGAATAAACTGACAACATTTATTTTGTTCTCATTGTTAGTTTCTACAGAGAATGCGTTGATTGTTTTTGTTTCATGATTGAACATAATTAAAAATCCCTTTCAAATTGGAGTGATATACTTGAATATTGATGACGTACTTGAATTAGTAAAAATCAAAATTGAAAAGCTAAATCCAGTTCCAGAGCGCTATTTAGTTAGCCGTGGAAATGTTAACGGCTTTGAAGAATTAGTACCCGAAATTGTGGACGAAATTATTTCTGAAACCAGTGGAAACATTAATTTAGAATCAGTTGTTCATTATGGGAAATATTTTCCAGACATGGATTTGATTTTAAATGGAATCAGATACGGTCTTGAGCTGAAAAGTCGTAATAACGGTTCTTGGGACGTTCCGGGAAACTCTGTTTTTGAGCGTGTGAGTGACCAAAATTATGAAGAAATCTTTAAAGTCTGCCAAAATTAGTAGTTTATCAAATTATATCACATCCAAATAGACGCGTCAACTACCGCGTCTATTTTTTCGATATTATCAACTACTTCGGCGATTTTCACTATTACTCAGGTGCAAAACTCGGGATTGCTTTCGCACCTGTATTTGGCATTTTGATTGGCATAAAGTTTCTATCACTAAATCATTTTAATGCCTTTAAGGATAGATTTATTGACGCTATAATGCTATACTTATGTGAATCAAGAAAGTGGCAAATGGATCAGGTTGGAGATGGTATTGATGCTCGGAATGAGGTTTTGATAAATGATTGAGATTAAAAATTTAACATTTGGTTATGAGGATAAGTTGGTTTTTGATGGATTTGATTTAACCTTTCAAAAAGGAGATTTTGTGGCGCTTATCGGACATAATGGGTCAGGAAAGTCGACCCTTTCAAAGTTATTGGTCGGTCTTGAAGTGGCGCAAGGTGGTGAAATTTGGATCGACGGGATTCAGTTAACAGCTGAAAATGTTGATGTCATTCGCAAAAAAGTCGGGATCGTTTTTCAAAATCCTGATAATCAGTTTGTCGGTGCAACGGTTGCAGATGATATTGCGTTTGGACTTGAAAACCGCCAAGTGCCACGAGCAGAAATGGTTGTGTTGGTCGACAAATACATCAAGCAAATGGGTTTGGCTGGATGTGAAGAGCGGTCACCGCATCATCTTTCAGGTGGACAGAAGCAACGGACTGCCATTGCCGGTGCACTAGCAGTCGGTGCTGATTTTTTAATTTTGGATGAAGCCACGTCGATGCTAGATCCGACTGGTCGGCGTGAGATGATGCAACATATTCGCCAGTTAGCAACAGATAAGCAGCGAACGATCATCATGATTACCCATCATTTGGATGAAGTTGTTGATGCAGATCGGTTGGTCGTATTGCATGCAGGAAAAGTTTTGAAGTCAGGGACGCCGCGTGCGGTTTTTGAACAGTCTGACGCACTAGAAGCAGTCGGTCTTGAGCTCCCTTTTGCGGTTCAAGCTTCTAAACAACTGTATGAGCAGTCCATCATTCCACATCTCTGTCTCACCAATGAGGAGTTGATTCAAGCATTATGGATGTAAAGTGTGAACATGTTTCTTATACGTATCATTTGAAAACACCCATGGAACAACGTGTGTTACATGACATCAACTTCTCGCTTTCTCAACGTTCTTTTACATGTATTATCGGTCATACAGGGTCGGGGAAGTCGACATTGATGGAACATTTAAACGGGTTATTATTACCAACCGTTGGGAAAGTAACCGTCCCAGGTGGCACTATTTTGGCTGGTGTGAAAACGAGCGTGAAAACCATTAAAAAAATTCGTCAACAAGTCGGCTTGGTCTTTCAGTTTCCGGAGCATCAATTATTTGAAACGACGGTTTTGGGCGATATCATGTTTGGTCCTAAAAATGCTGGAAAGTCACAAGCAGAAGCAGAAGCAGCTGCGAGAATGGCAGCCAAAATTGTTGGTATAGATGAGGCATTGTTTGAAAAATCACCTTTTGACTTGTCAGGTGGTCAAATGAGACGGGTTGCCATTGCCGGTGTTTTAGCGATGGATCCTGAAGTGCTCATCCTTGATGAGCCAACTGTTGGTCTTGATCCAAAAGGAAGAAAAGCGCTTTTGAAGGTGTTGGTGGCGTTGCAAAAAGAAGGGAAGGCGCTGTTGGTTGTGACGCATGATATGGACTTGGTTGCGACCCATGCCCATCATGTGTTGGTGATGTGTCAAGGAAAAAAGCTGCTTGAAGGCACACCTGCGTACGTCTTTTCTCAACATGAATTGATTGCGCAAGCAGGTCTTTATTTACCGACGGCAGCCGCTGTTTATACGCAAGCATTTGGTCGAGATGGTGCATTGCCGTTAACAGTGGCTGATTTTATCAAGGAGGTTAAAGCAAAGCGTCCGCTCATCAAAGAAGAAGGAAAATTTCAAAAAGGAAAGGTTCAAGAAGCATGCTTAAAATAATCATATCACCAGCAAAAAAGATGCGTTATCATGATGAAGGATTTGAATGGGAACAATTACCACTGTTTTTGAATCAGACCGCTGAATTAAAAGCGCATTTAGCGGGGTTGGACGAAGCGGCGCTTAAACATATTTGGCAATGTAATGATCAAATTGCAGCACTTAATTATGAAAGGTTGCAAAAAATGTCGTTAACATCCCAGTTAACACCTGCCATTTTAGCTTATGAGGGCATTCAATACCAGTATATGGCCCCTCATGTCTTCGATGAGAAACAATGGGACTATGTGCGTCAGCACCTCATCATTTTATCGGGATTTTATGGCTTACTGCGCGCAACAGACGGGGTGACGCCTTATCGCTTGGAGATGCAAGCTAAGTTTCCCATCCATGATGTTAAAAATCTGTATGCTTATTGGAAAGATAGCATTTACAACGCGTTGACGAAAGAGGGTTCAGTGATTGTTAATTTAGCGTCGAAAGAATACAGCAAAATCGTTGAGAAATATGTAGATGACCCTGTTAAAATGGTGACATGTACATTCGGAGAATTAGTAGATGTAAAAGGTGTTCAAAAAGTCAAGACGAAGGCGACAGACGCAAAAATGGCACGGGGTGAAATGGTACGTTATATGGCAGCGTATCAAGTGAAAGAGGTAACCCAACTCAAAGGATTTGACCGATTGAACTATGTCTACAGTGAGGCTTATTCTCAGGATGACAATTACGTCTTTTTAAAAGACACGCACAAATAAAAAAGGATGTTAATGGACACGTCCTTTTTTTATTTGATGGCTTCTTCATAGCGTTTGGAGACTTCATCCCAGTTAATGACATTCCAAATGGCGTCAATGTATTCAGGACGTCGATTTTGATATTTCAAATAGTACGCATGTTCCCAAACGTCGATACCAAGGATCGGTGTTTTTCCTAAGCTTAAAGGCGAGTCTTGATTGGCTGTTTTGATAATTTCAAGTTGTTGGTCTTCGTTGACGACGAGCCATGCCCAACCAGATCCGAATAAGCTGGTGAGTTCTTTATTCAGGGTCTCTTTAAACGTGTCAAACGTGTCAAAATGACATGTGATGGCTTCAGCAAGCACACCTGTTGGTTGTCCGCCACCGTTTGGCGATAAAATGCGCCAAAATAAGTTATGGTTAGCAAATCCGCCACCTTGATCAATGACGCCTTGTCTAATCTCAGCGGGAATTTGATCGGGTTCACTTAAAATGGCTTCAATGGTTTTGCCTTTGAAAAAACGTTCATGTCCAGGAATTAACGCATTGAGTTTATCTGTATACGCTTGATGATGTTTCGTGTAGTGGATTTCCATGGTTTTAGCATCAATATAAGGTTCTAGTGCATCATAAGCGTAAGGGAGTGGTGGTTTGGTGAAGGCAAGTTCAGAAGATGCGTCTACGCGCTGATAGCCTCCGAAAATAAGCGTTGCAAGGCAAGCAAAGCCGATGATTATTTTTTTCATATTAAATACGTCCTTTCAGTTCTTTTGTCGGAATCGTATTTATTATGGTTGTTAAATTTGTTTTTATGACAACAATTTTGAAAAAATAGCTCATTTGATTTGAAATGATGGATGTTTAAGTTATTTCACATCTTTGTTCATGTCTTCCAGGCGTTCGTATAAATTCGTTGGGTAGTCGCCACTAAAACAAGCCGTACACAAGCCACAGTTGTTTTTCATTTTAACCCCTTTTGCAAGGTTTTCGATATTTAAAAATCCGAGCGAGTCTGCACCGATAAGTTGACGAATTTCTCCGACGGTCGAGCGGGCACTGATGAGTTCATCATAGGTTGAGAAATCCACGCCATAAAAACAAGGGAATTTAATTTCTGGCCCTGCAATGCGCATGTGAACTTCTTTGGCACCTGCTTTTTTAAGCATCGTAATTAAGTTGCGAGAAGTGGTGCCACGAACGATGGAATCGTCGATTAAAACGACAGATTTATTTTGAACGACTTTGGCAACAACAGATAATTTCATTTTAACGCCTTGCTCACGTAAGGCTTGTGAAGGTTCGATAAAGGTTCGACCAATGTAGCGATTTTTAACCATCCCTGTTTCAAAGGGTAAGCCTGCTGTTTCGGCGTAACCAATGGCAGCGGATAAACCCGAATCGGGGACACCAATCACAATGTCAGCTGTCGGTGCAGGCGCTTGTTCGGCAAGCATCATGCCACAACGCTTCCGTGCTTCGTGGACGTTAACTTCTTCGATATCTGAGTCTGGTCTTGCAAAATAAATGTATTCCATGGCACACATTTTGTGACGTGTTTCTTTGGCATAACTGTCGGTCACGATGCCGTTTTGATCTATTTGTAACACCTCACCTGGATTTACATTGCGCATGAAAGTTGCACCAACTGCATCTAAAGCACAGGTTTCGCTGGTGATGACATAGCCACCATTTTCAAGGACGCCGATTGATAACGGCCGAAGTCCGAGTTTATCTCGCGCGACGTATAAGGCATCAGCGGTCGCAAGTAAAAACGCAAACGCACCTTCTAAGTAGCAAAGTGATTGTTTAAGCCTGGTGAGCATGCTGCCTTTTTCACGTTTTAATAAATGACCCAACAATTCAGAATCAGAGGTCGTTTGCATGATGCTGCCAATGCGTTCTAAATAGCGTCGTACTTCGTTGGAATTCACAATGTTACCATTGTGACATAAAGCGAAAGTTTCATCTAATCCACGAAATAAAAAGGGTTGAACGTTTTCAATATTACTACCACCCGTTGTAGAATATCTCACATGTCCAATGCCATGGGTGCCGACGAGTTTTTGCATGGCAGTGTGGGTGAAAATATTTCGAACTAAACCTTCTCCTTTGTAGCTGTTGAAATCGTTCTTATCAACGGTGACAATGCCAGCGCTTTCTTGTCCACGATGTTGCAAAGCATGTAAGCCATAATAGGTTAGTTCAGCTGTGTTTTGACTGTTGAAGACGCCAAAAACACCACATTCTTCGTTCATTTTAGTGTCTAAAAAATAGGTTGATTCCATTGTTTTCACCTCATTGGATGTTGCCATTTGAAAGTTAAGTAATCAGTCTATCATCATACCATATTTTTTTTAATTTGAATAGACCCTGAAGGTGATTTTTTTAGCTAAATCGTCAAATTCATTGTTCGCCTTTTTTTGCATGTGAAGGCATCAGGTTTGAACGTTGTCATCGGTCCCATGGATTTAAAATAGAGAACGTTTTCTGATTAAAAATAGGTTAAAAGACTTGAAAAAATTGTTAAAATATTGTACCTTAGAAGATGGCTTCAAAAGTGCTGCGTGAATGCATGCGCATCATCAGCAAAAAAATATAAAATGTAAATTGAATGCAAGGAGTTGATCATGATGCTAACATCTGTTGTTGGAATTAACTGGGGCGACGAAGGGAAAGGTCGCATGGTGGATCTGCTTTCAGAGCGTTATGATGTTGTCGTGCGCTATCAAGGTGGAAACAACGCTGGGCATACTGTTATCAACGAAAGAGGGTCATTTGTGCTCAATCTGTTACCGTCTGGGATTTTAAGAGAAGAGACGGTCAATGTACTTGGGCTTGGCATGGTCATTGATTTAGAACATCTTAAAAATGAAGTGACCCACTTACAACAAAAAGGCATTAAGATTACGCCTGACAACTTAAAGATGAGCCATAAAGCCATTATCTGTTTGCCTTATCATGCGCAATTGGATGTGTTAGAAGAAGAACGGTTAGGAAAGTCGAGCTTTGGGTCAACACGTCGTGGGATAGCGCCTGTTTATGCAGATAAGTACATGAAAAAAGCATTGCGAATGGAAGATCTTTTTTTAGCTCCTCATGTGTTAGAAGCGAAGCTTGAAGCGATCGTTGATTGGAAAAACCTCGTGATTGAAAAAGGGTATGCGCACGCGCCAATCAATGCAAAAGAAATGACGGACTGGTTGTTAAAATATGGTGCGTTTATTTCAGCATTTATTACAGACACGAGTCTTTATTTAGAAGAAGCACGTACCAGTGGCAAAAAGATCCTATTTGAAGCACAGTTAGGTGCTTTGCGTGACATTGATTACGGGATTTATCCGTTCACATCTTCATCGTCAACGATTGCCGCTTATGGGCCAATCGGTGCGGGTGTTCCTTGGATGAAACTAGATCATGTGATGGGCATTATGAAAGCTTACTCAAGCTGTGTCGGTGCAGGTCCTTTCACTTGTGAAATGGAGGGGGAAGAAGCTGAAAAGTTAAGAGAAGCAGGCGGTGAGTATGGGGCTGCAACAGGTCGACCGCGTCGCGTCGGTGGGTTTGATGTGGTTGCTTCAAAATACGGTGTTAAAGTGCAAGGCGCAACTGAATTGACGTTAACGAAACTCGATATCCTTTCTTATATGGATGAAATTCCTGTTTGTGTGGCCTATGAAACGAAAAATGGGCGAACGACTGAATTTCCAACAGGTGAATGGCTTGAAACGGCAACGCCTGTCTATGAGTATTTACCTGGATTTAAAACTGACATTTCCAACTGTAGATCTGCTTCGGATTTACCTCAAGCAGCCTTGGATTACATTAAATACATTGAAAATGCTGTTGGTCAACCGATTAAATATGTGTCGGTTGGACCTGAACGAGACGCTTATTTTGAACTTTAATTAAATAGGGTTTCAAGTAAAATAGAGTCTTTAACGGAGGTTGCTGAAGTTGATTAATCGTTATACGCGCCCTGAAATGGGTCAAATCTGGACTGATGAAAATAGATTTAATGCTTGGTTAGAGGTTGAAATATTAGCTTGTGAAGCGTGGGCCAAGCTCGGTGAAATCCCTCAAGAAGATGTGACATTAATTCGAGAAAATGCCAGTTTTGACATGGAAAGAATTGGTGAAATTGAATTGGAAACCCGTCATGATGTGGTCGCTTTTACACGCGCAGTCTCTGAAACATTGGGTGAAGAACGCAAATGGATTCATTATGGCTTGACTTCTACTGATGTCGTAGATACGGCATTGTCTTATTTATTAAAACAAGCCAATGCGCGCATCCTGGTCGGACTTGAAAAGTTTAAACAAGTGATTGGCGAAAAAGCAAAGGTTCACAAGTATACCATCATGATGGGAAGAACGCATGGGGTCCATGCTGAACCGACAACGTTTGGGTTGAAACTTGCTTTATGGTATGCAGAAATGGATCGCAATATCGAGCGCTTTAAAGCGGCGGCAGATGCTGTACGTGTCGGTAAAATTTCGGGTGCAGTCGGGACTTTTGCCAATACGCCTCCGACTGTTGAAGCTTATGTTTGTGAAAAATTAGGGTTGAAAGCAGCTGAAATTTCAACGCAAACCTTGCAACGAGACCGTCATGCGCATTACCTTTCAACGTTGGCGTTAATTGCTTCATCGATTGAAAAAATGGGCGTCGAAGTGAGACATTTACAAAAAACGGAAACGCGTGAAGTAGAGGAATCTTTTGGCAAAGGGCAAAAAGGGTCATCAGCCATGCCACATAAAAGAAATCCGATTGGATCGGAAAATATGGCGGGACTTGCACGTGTCATTCGTGGGCACATGGTGACCGCATTTGAAAACATTCCCCTTTGGCATGAACGCGATATTTCTCATTCATCAGCTGAACGCATCATTTTACCTGATGCAACCATTTTGCTTGATTACATGATCCATCGTTTTTCAAATATCGTCGAAAATTTAACAGTGTTCCCAGAAAATATGAAACGTAATATTGATGCCAGCCTCGGGCTTATTTTTTCTCAACGGGTCATGCTCACTTTGATTGATAAAGGCTTAACCCGAGAAGAAGCTTATGACATCGTTCAACCGAAAGCCATGGAAGCATGGGAAAATGGTGTTCATTTTAAAACGTTGATTTTGGCTGAAAAGCGCATTACAGACCAATTAACAACAGCGCAAATTGAAGACTGTTTCGATCCGATGCACCACCTCAGTCAAGTGGATGAAATTTTCAAAAGGGTAGGGTTGACTTAAAAGTGGCAGCGACTTTTAAGTGAAGTTGTTTTTGAGGAGATGGTGATGCATGAAGAAAGAATTGCTTTATGAAGGGAAAGCCAAGCAGATTTATCAAACAGATGTCGATGATGCTTTGCTCATTGCCTATAAAGACAGTGTGACCGCGTTCAACGGGTTGAAAAAAGATGAAATAAGCGGAAAAGCACGTCTGAATAATGAAATTTCTTGTCTCATTTTCGAAAAGTTACAAGCAGCTGGTATTAAGAGTCACTTTATTAAACGGATTTCTGAGACTGAGCAACTGGTGAAATCTGTCCAGATTATTCCATTAGAAGTGGTCGTTCATAACATGATTGCAGGCAGTTTAGCGAAGCGACTGGGTTTAACTGAAGGGACGGCTTTAACGACGCCTTTTGTTGACTTTTTCTACAAAGATGATGCATTGGACGATCCTTTAGTAACGGATGACCATATTCAGTTACTTGGTGTTGCGACGGAAAATCAAGTTGCTGATCTCAAGAAAAAAGCGTTAGAAGTGAATACTGTCCTTCAACAGTTGTTTTTAGAAATTGGCATTCGCCTTGTTGATTTTAAATTGGAATTTGGAATTGATAAGCATGGCGATCTTTTATTGGCAGATGAAATTTCTCCCGATACGTGCAGATTGTGGGATTTAACAACCGATGCTAAATTAGATAAAGATGTTTACCGACGAGGTACCGGTGACATTTTAGATGTTTATGAACAAGTCTTGTCAAGGCTTTCATAAAACCAAAGACATTATTGACATCGTTTTAAACCATGTTGACACAACAAAAAATCCATTTTTGCAATGATGAGCGAAAGTGGATTTTTCTTGCGATATGATGCTGTCTCACTAAGGTTGCATCAACCATTCAAAGACACTCAAATGTTTAAGGCCATCATAGTTACCTCTGACACCAGCTTGGTCAAGGGTAAGTAAAAAGCGTGGATAGCCATCGCGTAGTTTTTCGATGGGACGCATTTTTCTGGCGAGGGTTATCGGGTTGATGGGTCGTGGCGAAACTTGATAATATTCGAAAGTATCCTCTTTTTTTGCGACAAAGTCAATTTGATGATGACCTATTTTACCAAAAAAGACATCGTAGCCACGCTTTTTGAGTTCTAAAAAAACAATGTTTTCTAAAATAAACGGGTATGCTTTCGCATCATGTTTATGATCTGGCATTTGCAAGCCGACATCGGCAATATAATACTTAGGTGAAGTGGCGACAATTTGCTTTTCTTTAATGTCGTAACGATTGACTTTGTAAATTAAAAAAGTATCAAGGAGTCCTTGGATGTATTTATCAATCATTTTCGGGTAAACTTTTGGAAATTGAGTACAGGTTAACAAGGTGGCGATTTTATTAATGGAAATTTCACGACCGATATGGTGCATTAAAAATTGAACCAAATATTTAAGCAAGTGAACATTGGAAATGGAAAGATGTAGCATCAAATCGTTAATCAGAAGGGCATCGACGAGTTCGGCTAAATAAAGGGCACGTTCACGGTCGTTTTTTAATGTCGTGACATAAGGAAATGAAGAAAGTAAATAAGAATTCCAGTAGTATTTCGTTGAAGGAACGAAACCATGTGCGGGAAATCCAGACATAAATTCTGGAAATGATAACGGAAAAACATGAATAAAGACAAAGGCATCTGCTGGTAAATAAGTGGTTAAAGTGGCTAGAAAAGAAGCATTGGATGAAATCAGATACAAGTCAACATTTGCTTTGGCAGCTAGTTTTTCAATGGCAAATCGCATGTCTTTCAGTTGTGATACTTCATCTAAAAAGACATAATAATCAAACATGTCGTCAAGTGATTGTTCAAGCGTCTGCAACCAAGTTCGATCAGCATTTAATATTTTTTGGAAATCAGGTTGTTCGAAATTGAAATAAAGCAGCTGCTCTTTTTGGACCCCTTCGACGTTAAGTTCATCCATGAATTGAGCAATTAACGTTGTTTTACCACTACGTTTAACACCGTCGATGATTTTAATTTTTTCATTTTGTTTAACGGCATGGATTTTTTCTAGATAGCTGGGTCGATTAATCATAAAGTCATCTCCTTTTTTGTTTATTATAGCATGAAAATGTAAAGTGATCAATTTTTTTGTTTTCAATAACCAAATAAAAGGACCTAATTTTCTAATTTCTTGTTTTTTGATTGCATTTCATCAGCTTCAACGGTATAATAGCTTATACTTTTAAATAACCAAGGAGCTGATTAGAAATGTCAAAGTACACAAAAGAAACAATCATGGAATCTGCAAAAGCCGAAGGCGTTAACTTTATTCGATTAATGTTCACGGATTTATTCGGAGCGATTAAAAATGTTGAGGTGCCAGCAAGTCAACTTGAAAAAGCATTAAACAATCAAATGATGTTCGACGGTTCATCAATAGATGGCTTCGTACGGATTCAAGAAAGTGACATGTTGTTATTTCCAGACCTTGATACGTGGTTGGTGTTTCCAGAGACCCATGGCAAAGCGAAAGTGGCGCGTTTAATTTGTGACGTTCATATGACAGATGGGACACCATTTATTGGGGATCCACGATCTAACTTACGACGTATTGTGAGTGAGATGAAAGACTTAGGATTTTCACAGATGAGCTTGGGAGCTGAACCAGAATTTTTCTTGTTCCAATTGGATGAAGAAGGGATGCCAACGAAGAAATTAAATGATCATGGTGGCTATTTTGACTTTGCGCCACTTGATTTAGCAGAGAACTGCCGACGAGACATCGTGCTTGAGCTTGAACGCCTTGGTTATGAAATTGAAGCAGCCCATCATGAAGTGGCACCAGGTCAACATGAAATCAACTTTAAATATGCAGATGTCGTCGCTGCTTGTGACAAAATCCAAACGTTTAAGTTGGTGGTTAAAACGATTGCGCGTAAACATGGTTTATATGCAACATTCATGCCAAAACCATTATCAGGGATTAATGGATCAGGGATGCACAGTAACATTTCATTATTTGGAAAAGATGGAAACAATGCGTTTTATGATCCAAAAGGAGAATATGAACTAAGTGAAACAGCGTATCACTTCTTAGCGGGTGTGTTAACGCATGTGAGAAGCTTTACTGCGATTGCCAATCCAACGGTTAACTCGTACAAGCGTCTTGTCGCAGGATATGAAGCACCTGTGTATGTGGCATGGAGTCCATCTAACCGATCACCACTCGTGCGGATACCAGCGACGAGGGGGATGGGGACACGTATTGAAATTAGGTCTGTTGACCCATCAACGAACCCATATTTAGCGATGGCTGCGATTTTAGCTGCTGGACTTGATGGTGTTAAAAACAAATTACAGGCGCCTGCTGCAGCCAATGACAACTTATATCAAAAAACAGATGCTGAATTACAAGCCCGTGGTATTTACGCCTTACCAGCTGACTTGAAAGAAGCCCTTGATTTATTAAATGAAAGTGACCTTGTGAAATCTGCCCTTGGCGAACATATTTCATCTAAATTCTTAAAAGCTAAGTATGAAGAATATGATGAGTACCGTACGGCTGTTCACGCTTGGGAACTTAAACGTTACATGAGTTTGTTATAAGATAAAAATTCAACTCTTTTATCTTTAAATAAATGCCAATGAGCTATCTCACGACTGTTAACGAGTAGCTCTTTTTTTGGAAATGACTTAATTTGATACAAAAGATCATTCATTCACAAAATTTCTTCCATCGGCGATTGTTGGAAATGGAAGAAGCATCATTTGTGACACGATTGGGATGACAGAGGAGAGAAAAACATGGAAGCTTTTTTAGAGCATTTTTTTAGAAGGTTGCAAGGGGTTGTTTGGGATTGGCCATCATGGGCTATTTTACTTGGAGCGGGTCTGATTCTTTCCATTCAACTTAACTGGTTTCAAGTATCGAAATTTGCGTATTACATGGATGTGACGTTAATTGACATGTTTCGTAAGGAAGAAAACAAAAAGATGCCGAAGGAAGGAAAAGGTGACATCACGCCTTTTCAAGCGGTTAGTACCGCTTTAAGTTCGACCATGGGTGTTGGAACCATTGCGGGAACGGTGACGGCCATTATTGTGGGTGGTCCAGGCGCTGTTTTTTGGATGTGGGTGGTTGGCTTTTTCGGTATTACGACGAAGTTTTGTGAAACGGTGTTGGCAGTCCATTTTAGAACGGTTAATGAAAAAGGTGAGATTTTATCAGGTCCTTTTGCCTATATGGAAAAAGGATTGGGACAAAAATGGGTGGCTGTTATTTTCTCAATATTTGGTGCGATGGCGGCCTTTGGGATTGGGAACATGGTACAAGCAAACAGTGTGGCAGGTGCCATGTATGCGACATTTGGTTTTAGTCGCTTGTGGGTCGGCATTGTTGCCGCAGTGATTATTGCTGCGATTTTAATTGGTGGCATTAAAAGCATTGGCCGTGCTGTTGGTGTCATTATTCCATTTATGGCCATTGCGATTTTAATGCTCTCGTTTCTTATTATCGGTCAATATCTCACAGCTGTACCACGTGCCTTTTATGACATTGTGACCAATGCATTTTCGATAAGTGGTGCGATCGGTGGTGTTGCAGGTGCTGGGATCATGTATGCCATGCGGCTCGGCTTACAGCGTGGGGTTTTCTCCAATGAAGCTGGATTAGGATCTGCACCCATTGGCTATGCGGCAGCACAAACAGATCATCCGGTTAAACAAGGCTTTTGGGCTGCGTTTGAAGTCTTTCTTGATACGCATGTGGTGTGTACCGTGGTTGCGTTAGTTGTCCTTGTTACAGTACCGATGGCCATCATTAATCCTGGAAGTGGAGATTGGACAGGTTCAGGACTGCTCATTTACGCTTATAATCAATCTTTCTTAGGTGAATTTGGTGGTCAAGCGATGTCGGTTATTCTGGCGCTATTTGGCTTTTCAACTGTTTTAGGGTGGGCGTTTTATGGCGAAAAATGTGTGGAATATTTGGTTGGGTCGACGAAGATGAACTTGTTTTATCGGATGCTGGCACCGCTCGCACTTGTGTTTGGTGCAACAGGTGGCACAGATTTGGTGTGGGCCATGGCTGATACGATGAACGCTTTTATGGCTTTGCCAAACATTGTCACTGTTTTGCTGTTGTCTAAAGTCGTTAAAAAAGTATATGCGAACTATTTTAATAAAAACGAATCTTATGAGCCTTTCGATCAAGCAGCTTTTGATCAATTTTAAAGGGATGAGATGATGTGATATAAGCTGCTGCTCATGTCTTGCTGCTTGAGATGATGAGGATCGTGTTTTAATAAAATGGGCATCAATTAAGTTTGAAGCGGGCATTCAACATGCTCGTTTTTTCCTTAAAAATGTCAAAATTGAAAGTCATTTGAAACAGTTTAAAACATAATGGCTGTCCGTTTTCACGATTTTTTTATTTTACAAATGCCAAAAAACTATGTTATAATAATCCACAATCAAAAAATGTGAATTCGACATTCATTCAATTCTCAAGGAGGAGGCTTTATGATGAAAACGACAGCTTACACACCTGCAACATTTAAAGATTACCACCAAATGGAGCATGATTCATGTGGTGTTCTTTCAGTTATGGGAAAAGTGCGTGCGCCGAAGAAGGCGTATGTTGAGATGGTCATCGGGGGATTATGCCAAATTGAGCACCGTGCGGGATTCGTACGCGGTGAAGGTGATGGTACAGGGATCCATATGGATGTACCACGCGCGTTATGGAAAGAAAAATTAATGCTAAAAAATGTCGATGGCACCCTTATGAGCAAGGCGCAGTTTGTTGTTGGACATTTTTTTCTTACCAAAAGCAGCCCGACTTCCGCTGTCGACAGTTTGAAAGCTCAGATTACGCAGCACTTACAGACGTTTGGATTTGAATTGATTTTTGAATCTGATGACGAAACGAATTCAGATGCATTAGGGCCAATTGGTCAACAAGAAGAAGCACTTTTTTGGCAAATTGGTCTTGTCGCAACTGATGATGTCACGAATGTTCATTTGCAGTTGTTCAAAGCTGTTGTTGAAATTGAAAAAAATACTGACATTCATGTCGCTTCATTAAGTCCAGATTATGTGGTGTATAAAGTGCTTGGTGACGGACGTGTGTTACAGCGTTATTACAAGGATCTACAATCACCTTTAATTGCGGCAACGATGATTTTAGGTCATAACCGTTTTTCTACGAATACGGCATCAAGTTTTTTTCGTGTCCAACCTTTTAGTATCATCGGTCACAATGGTGAAATTAATACCATTGAAAGATTGCGAACACAAGCGAGATTAATTGATGTGCCATTGATCGACAATGCGAGTGACTCTCAAGATTTAAACCGCGTGTTAGAAGGATTACTTGTCATTTATGGCTTTAACTTATTTGAAGCGATGGATCTTATTTTCCCGCCGATTATGAATGAAGTGTTGCAATACTCAGAAGAATTGCAAGCTTTATATAAATATTTAAGACGTGTATGGGGTCATTTTGCACAAGGACCAGCTGGGATTATTTCTCGCTTTGGTGATGAAGCGGTTTTCTCGGTCGACGCTTTAGGACTTCGCCCACTTTGGCAAGTGGAGACGGCAGATGTTTATGCTTTTTCATCTGAGCCTGGTATTGTGCATCCAAGTGCGTATGTGAGTGAACCGAAGCCTTTTGCACCTGGTGAAAAAGTCGGCTTACGTTATGTGGATGACAAAGCGGTCTTATATGACTACACCGCTGTCCAACGTTGTAATTATGACACATTAAGCGATCGATTTGACTTGTTGCAACCTGAACTGACATTAAATCAACATGCTGACACATTGACACAAGCTGAATTGACAACCGGTGATTATCATGCGTGTGGTTGGAATCAGGCACATACATTAGCGGTGGAAGAAATGGCGAAAAATGGAACTGAACCGATCCGTTCATTGGGTTATGACACGCCGCTTGCTGCCCTTGATGGCAACCGTCGTAATGTGGCCGACTTTTTGAAAGAAACCATTGCCGTGGTGACCAATCCCGCCATTGACCGCGACCGTGAAGTGGAACATTTTTCACTTCGAACGATTGTGGGGTGTCGACCATCATTGACGCAACCTGAGGCTGGGTTTCATCTTTTCCCGCTTGAATCTCCGATTGTCGTTGATCAACGATTCGCAACGGGAAGTTCACTTGTGACTTATGAACAGTTAATCGCAACCCTCGCTCAGACAGCAACCCTTTCGCTTGGCTTTAATGCCGACAGTACATTAAGAGAAGGCTTGGTCAAGTTAGGTGAATCTGCTGTAACAGCTGTACAAGCTGGGGCAACTGTGTTAACATTGGATGACACGGCGTTATTTGAATCAGGTGACTTGTGGATGGATGCTCATTTGGCAGTTGCAACAGTTGATGAAGCGTTGACAGTTGCAGGTCTAAGACGTCAATGCTCGTTAGTCGTTCGCGCTGCGTCGATTCGTTCTTTGCATGACATCATGTTACTCTTTGGCTTAGGTGCTGAAGTGGTTAACCCTTATGGCATGTTCCAACTGGCGATGAAAGAAGAAAAAGGTGTCGAAAAGCTTTATGCAGCGTTGACAAAAGGGATGAGTAAAGTTACATCTACGATGGGGATTCATGAATTACGTGGCTATGGTCGCTTATTTTCATCAATTGGTCTTCACCCAGAACTTGCAGCTATTTTAGGCATTGTTAACTTCTTTGGAAGTGAAAAAACAGCATATTCACTAACCTATTTAGAAAAAGACGCCCAGCTACGACAAGTTGATATCGGTAGTGAATCAAAAACAAAAGCACCACTGCGTACGCTAATGAAAATCTGGAAGCCGATTACAACGGTTGCAGAAGGCGGCGCTTATCAAGCTTATGATGAGAAAGTATCCGCACTTGAAGCCAGTGATCCAAGTACCATCCGTCATTTATTAAGTTTTAAAACAAAGGCAGCCGTTGATCCAAAAACGGTTAACATCGGTATTAAAAATCATGACTTACCATTTATTATTTCTTCCATGTCATTTGGTTCACAAGGTTATGTGGCGTTTCGTGCATATGCAGAAGCTGCCCAAGCACTTAATATGATTAGCCTGAATGGAGAAGGCGGAGAATTGCCAGAGTTTATTGGTAAATATCCGGATACAAGAGGGATTCAAGTTGCTTCTGGTCGATTTGGTGTCCATGCAGATTTGTTGAATTCATCCAATTTGATTGAAATTAAAATCAGTCAAGGGGCTAAGCCTGGTGAAGGGGGTCATTTACCCGCTTCAAAAGTAACGGAAAGAATTGCAGAAGCACGTCATGTGGGGGTCGGAACAGATTTGCTATCGCCTTCTAACAATCATGACATTTATTCCATTGAAGATTTGGAGCAAATCATTACTGAAATTAAAACCATTAATCCGAATGCACGTGTTGCGGTCAAAGTGGCCATTGTGCCAAACATTGGCACCATTGCAACAGGTGTTGTGAAGGCAGGTGCAGACATTGTCAGCTTAAGCGGTTTTGATGGTGGGACAGGCGCTGCACGTGTTCATGCGATTACGCATGCTGGATTGCCAGTTGAAATAGGTGTTAAAGCAGCACATAATGCCCTTTGTGAAGCAGGGTTACGCGATCAAGTTGAACTATGGGCAGATGGTGGCCTCAGAAGTGCTGATGATGCATTGAAATTGATGTTGCTGGGTGCCAATCGCATCGGTTTTGGAACGGTTGCCATGATTGCTGTCGGTTGCACAACTTGTCGTGGTTGTCATCTTGACACCTGTCATGTGGGGATTGCGACGCAAATTGAAACGACTGAAGAAGCAAAAGCACGTGGGTTACGCCGATTTGTGCCACGAGATGGTGACAGGTCTACCAACCAATTGATCAATTTATTTACGACATTTGGTGATGCTTTGCAAGCGCGCGTGGCGCAGTTAGGGTATACGGATTTACAAGCCATCGTCGGTCGTTCAGATTTACTGGAACAAGTAAAAGGTGTGGAATTATTGGATTTAAACCCACTTTTCACAACCGTTTTAGCACCTGAACAACTCGCAGAGATGAAAGATCAGCCAACCTTAGAGATTGAAAGTGAAGACTTTGGTTCTGTCTGTGTCAACAATCGGGTGTTGGTGACAGATGAAGTGCATCTACGCATTCAAAACGATGAAAAGCAACCGCTTGAGTTGACTTTTGTCGGGGGTGCCACGCCAGGGAATGGATTTGCTGCTTACAATGATACAAATATCTTTTCTCATGTGCGTGGATTGGCACAGGATGGTGTTGGAAAAACATCTCGTAATGGTGGTGTTTACATCATGAAAGAAACCGAGATCAACGGGATGGGTTATGGAGGTTCTGTTGGTAAAGGGTTTGGCTACGGTGCACAAGCAGGGTCGTCTTTATATGTTCAAGGCAATGCAGATGCGCGCGCAGGGATTCGATTATCCGGTGCTGATATGATTATCGGTGGACGCTTACGTCATCAAATTGCCGAGCAAGAGCAAGGGAATATGGCCATCAATGCCAACATTAAAGGGTTTGCTTTTGAATACATGACAGGTGGGCGTGCATTGGTTTTAGGTGACCCAGGTCCATGGATTTGTTCAGGTATGACAGGTGGCGCTGTTTACTTGTATCATGACCCTGCACGAGGGTTAACAGAAGCTGCTTTACGTCGACGTTTAGCAAAAGGTGCACAAGTTATTTTAAGACCTGTTACTGATCAAGGGATTGTTGATGTTTTAGAACTGATCACAGATTATCAACGCGTTTTAAAAGAAAATGCACAAAGTGAAGAAGCGGCGTCTTTAACTCACTTGATGAACAATGTTGCCCAAGCATTTTATGAAGTTGTTCCTCAATAACCGTTGTGTGAATTGACTTTAAAAAATTAAAAAATGACAGATTAAATTTAGAGGTGTTGGTAAATGTGTGGATTCATTTTTTTAAATAATATATCGTCGGGAGGTGGAAAGCCTCATGATCTAACAGAGGTAGTCAATGAGCTTACACATCGTGGTCCGGATGATAAACAGCTGGTTTTAGACAACAGTGATTATTTGTATTACTTTTATCGGCTATCCATCATGGATTTAAGTACTGCGGGTAGACAACCCTTCGAATTAAACGACAAGCGTTTAATGTGTAATGGCGAAATTTATAATTTCAAAGCGTTACGGGCATTTCTTGAAGAGCAGGCGTATACTTTTGTTGGAAATAGTGATTGTGAAGTGTTAATCCCACTGTTTGAAACGGTGGGTATTGACGCCATGGTTAAAATGTTAGATGCAGAGTTTGCATTTGTTTTGGTTGATGAACAAAATAATGACGTTTTTGCTGCACGTGATCCATTTGGTATTAGGCCGATGTTTTATGGCTTTACAAACGAAACCCAACAAATTTGTTTTGCATCAGAAGCCAAAGGGTTGATGAACAGTTGTCACAGCATTCAACCCTTTCCACCGGGGCATTATTATGCCAATGGTGCATTTACTTCTTATCATGATGTTGGCGCTGTTTCACTTATGATTGAAGCACCAATAGATGAAATCACGACACAAATTAGAACAAAATTAGAAGCAGCTGTGATGAAACGGTTAGAAGCCGATGCGCCCATTGGTTATTTATTATCTGGCGGTTTAGATTCATCTTTGGTGTGTGCCATTGCTGCACGTGCGTCTGATGTTCCGATTCAAACATTTGCCATTGGTATGGAAACGGATCCGATTGACTTAAAATATGCCAAAGAAGTCGCAGCGGCGCTCGGGACCAACCACACGGAAGTCATCATGTCGAAAGAGGATGTGTTAGGTGCGTTACGGGACGTGATTTACCATTTAGAGACATGGGACATCACGACCATTCGTGCGTCAATTGGGATGTATCTCGTTGCGAAACATATCAGAGAAACGACCAACTTGAAAGTGTTGTTAACGGGTGAAGTGAGTGATGAATTGTTTGGTTATAAGTACACAGATTTTGCACCAAATGCAGCTGCTTTTCAAGAAGAAGCAGCGAAACGTGTGCGTGAAATTTACATGTATGATGTTTTAAGAGCAGATCGAAGCTTGGCTGCGCATTCATTAGAAGCCCGTGTGCCGTTTGCAGATTTAGACTTTGCTCAATATGTGATGTCCATTAACCCAGCGCGCAAGCTGAATACGTACGGAAAAGGAAAGTACTTGTTGCGAAAAGCTTTTGCTGAGTCTGACTTATTGCCTGAATCAATTTTACTTCGTGAAAAAGCAGCTTTTTCTGATGCTGTGGGTCATTCCATGGTTGATTATTTAAAGGCACATGCGGAAGAGACGTATTCAGATGATGTCTTTGCTGAGCGCATTAAAAAATATCCTGAGAACACCCCGTTTACAAAAGAGTCATTGCTTTACCGTGAAATTTTTGAAGGATTTTATCCGGGGTATCACCACTGGATTAAAGACTTCTGGATGCCAAATAAAGCATGGGTCGGTGAAGCGGTGAATGACCCGTCAGCACGCGTACTTTCGAATTATGGTGACAGTGGAAAATAAGCGAGATGTGTGGTATAATGGGCGAGGTATGAAAAGCTAAGTTTCTGAAAGAAAGGTTTGTGACTGTCGATGAAGGTTAAAAAGTATGACGGCTGTGGCAATACATTTGCCATCATTGATGCTGCGACGCACATGGATCTTGCAGCGCTTGCGCCTCGCTTATGTGAGGATCCCCGGTTAAAGACAGATGGTCTCATTGCTGTTGGTCGTGATCCGCTTGAAATGCGATTTTATAATCGAGATGGCAGTTTTGCACCCATGTGTGGTAATGGCATTAGATGTTTTGCCAAATATGTAAGAGATGAAGGCCATGTATCTGTTGAAACGCGGACGTTTGATGTTTTAACAGGCGCCGGTGTTTTAAGTGTCGACATCATTCAAGACGATCCTTTTTTATGTCGCATTGCCATGGGACAACCCATTTTCACGTCTGAAGCTGTTGGTTTAGCGGATGAGGGACCACTTAGTCGAACCCTGCATATCGACGATCAAACTGTGGATATTCATGCTTTATTTATGGGAACCATTCATGTGGTCGTCTTTGTTAAAGATGCGCCTGCTATGGTTGGGAGTCCTTTAGGTAAAGCCATCTGTGAACACCCGCTTTTTGAGGCAAAAACAAATGTGAATTTCGTTCAAGTTGTCGGATCTTCTGAACTTATCGTACGTACGTATGAGCGAGGCGTCGGATGGACGCTTGCTTGTGGGACGGGATGTTGTGCCAGCTATGTCGTAGCGAAACAATTGGGCTATGTCACTGCGGATCAAGTAGATGTCTTGCTTGAACAAGGGAAACTCATGATTGCTGGCGTAAATGAGATTGAGATGACAGGTCCGGCTGTTGTTCACCATACCATTGAAATTGATCAAAAGGAGTTAATTTAAACATGAATGCTCATGAAATTATTGAATTTATTAGTAAAGCAGAAAAAACAACAACGGTAAAGGCTTACGTGAACACGACTGAAGCGTTAACGTTTCCGAATGCGAAAGTATTTGGATCGTCAACCAGTTTTACCGTGATTGGTGATTGGGCAGAAATTGCCCCTGTTTTGGAAGCCAACAAAGCAATCATCACAGATCTTTTCATTGAAAATGACAGTCGTAACAGTGCCATTCCATTACTGGATACGAAAAATATCAATGCTCGTATTGAACCAGGTGCAACCATTCGGGATCAAGTTGAAATTGGTGATCGTGCAGTCATTATGATGGGGGCTACCATTAATATTGGTTCCGTTATCGGTGAAGAAACGATGATTGATATGGGTGCTATTTTAGGTGGTCGTGCGACTGTTGGAAAAAGATGTCATATTGGTGCTGGAACTGTACTTGCTGGGGTGATCGAACCACCAAGTGCCAATCCAGTTGTCATTGAAGATGATGTGGTCATAGGTGCGAATGCTGTTGTCATTGAAGGTGTTCGTATTGGAAAAGGCAGTGTTGTAGCGGCAGGTGCTGTTGTGACTGAAGACGTTCCAGAAGGTGTCGTTGTCGGTGGAACACCTGCACGCATTCTGAAAGTGAAAGATGCTAAAACAGCGAGTAAATCTGAAATTATGAATGCTTTAAGAACATTGTAACACTAAAAAATCCTGGCTGTATAATATTCACTGTGGGTGATACCCAGTGATCATTATACAGCTTTTTTGTTTTGAAATTTGAAAGGAGAAGATGTTTAAACGCAACCTATATTATGAGTTACAAGCCGCTTGCATTCAATCGTTGATGAAATTGAAAAAAGCACGAATATTAGTTTCGTACTTTCATTGCATAAATGCATCTTTTGATTGACCTGTAATCTCTTGCGCTTCACTAGCTCGAAGTAGGTTGTCATTGAGCCATGATTTTAATTCATCTAAATCCATCATTGTATTGTCTATCTGGCTCATTTTTTAACTTTCCTTTTATTGCTTTTCTCGCTTGATTGTGTTGAGCTGCTTTTTCTGCGTTTTGTTTGAGTGCAGCTAGTAAACTTGGTTTTTCTTTTTGAAGTGCTTCACGACTTGGCATTTCAAAGTTCTTATCAAAGTTTTTATTAAGTGAATGTAATTTAGGCAAGTCGCCCACTTGCATATCACGAACTGCAAGATGTAGCCACGGTTGCTTTTCTGCCATTGCATCAATAATTGCATCAACTTTTGAAAGATTTATTCCTTCTTTTGAATGGTAGCCACTTCCTTGTTGCCACTCAAAACCATTGTCCAACATGTGTTTTTTAATATCTTCATATGCGTTGCGCCAGTTTTTAGTAGGGTAATATTTTTCAAGGGCTTTTGTATCTAAATCAAACATGATTTGCTTTCGCTTAGCTACCATACTTTAATACTCCAATCCGTTCCTCTTGTAAACTTCTGTATACACCTTAAAAACATCAGCGCACGATTCTTCTGGGTCTAGTTTATCAATCATTGAACATTTATCGACAAACTCTCTCACTTCGGATTTATAAATTGTTTTCTGACCTAATGCTAAAGCTCCAAAGAACTCAGTATCTTCATAAATCAAATGATAACTATCGGTACTTTTGTTTAGCAATTTTCCTGCTCGATTATTAAAAGCTTGATTACAAATGCGATGTACTTTTTCAAGCACATCCTGTGGTAAATCTTTTTTTAATGTGATGACACTTTGATACATGATCGATCAACTCCCATGACTTATTGTTAATATTATATCATACTTATTAGTGTCTATAAAGGCGTTTTGGATTATAAAATAAATTTAAAAATGCGTATTATTTTTCAAATAAAGTGATAGTGACTAAGCTACACTTTACTTGTGGCTGCACAATTTCTTTCAGAAATGCGTTCGCCACATAAAAAGTACTTGCTATTAACCTCACAATCCTGTATAATAGCACACAACTTAAACGAGAGATGTAAGATGGATAACATAAATAAAAAATAACATCAATACAGATTTAGGAGGAAGTGCGGTTCAAGTGTAAGTAAAAGGCACTTTTGCCAGCCACCTCCAAGGAACATTTTGGAGGATACGATGTTTAATGATTATCAGATTTTAGAAGTAACAAACAAAAGATTAAAAAAGACATATACTGAGCAGATTTTAAGGGTATTGCCCGATTGGTTTGGCAAAGAAGATAGCTTGCTAGAATATGTTGAAACGGTAGATAAACACCCATTTTGGGGTGTCTTTGAAGCAGGTGTTTGTGTTGGGTTTGCCTCAGGGATGATTCATCATGAACGAACTGGAGAGATTTACGTCTGTGGACTTCATCCAGATTATCATCGTAAAGGACTTGGAAGACGTTTATATGAGACGTTAGAAAATTATTTTATCTGTCAAGGTTGCGAGTATGTGATGGTTAAAACATTAAGTCCATTACATCCAGATATTCACTATGCAAAAACGCGCAAATTTTATGAAGCAGTTGGTTTGAAAGGTTTTTATACAGACCATGACATCTGGGGTCACGAGAACCCTTGTTTAATCATGCTTAAATATATTGGAAAAAAAGTCTAATTGTTGAAAAAGGTTAGGCTTCTTTTGCATGGAAAATCTTATCGGAAAGTTCACATCATGGAAGGAGAAAAAAATTATGATTCTGTATAAAGAAACAAAGTTGATTCATGATGCCGACTTGAGAGCGTTATATTCATCCGTTGGATGGGTGTCGTATACAGATCGAATCACAGATTTAAGTGTGTTACTCTCTGATTGCCAAATCGTTTTTTCTGCTTGGGATGAATCTAAGTTGGTAGGTTTAATTCGCACCGTCGGTGATGGGATTTCGATTCAATATGTGCAAGACTTTCTTGTGTTACCGGCTTATCAAAAACAAGGAATCGGAACAGCGTTAATTCAATATGTGATGAAGAAATCAGAAAATATTCGCCAATTGGTATTAATCACCGATGGTAGTGACGAAAATAAATCAGTGATCAACTATTATGAAAGTCAAGGATTGAAAACATTTGAAAATGCCGGAATTTGCGGACTTTTCAGGATGAAATGAATACAGAAAATGCGTGGCATAAAAACGACTTAAATGATATGTTTGAATATACAAATGATCGTCGAGTGACAATTCCTTCAGCAATGATGCGAGTAGGAGAAAAATGCGGATTAACGCTTGAGGCTAGAAATCGAGCTGTAAGGTCAGTATTTTGATTCAATTCAATATGGTATTTTACGCTCAGAATGGGAACAACTGTCTTTATAGAATTTTTATGATAACAAAATAAAGGAGAATCGAAAATGAACTATCGACAAGCAACAAAAAAAGATCACGATTTTATCACGAGTCTAGTCACAGAATTTAAAGAAGAGCTCGGATATCCATGTGGGGATTTGGTGGCAAATTTTATAGAAATCAAACAACCAATGGCAGAAGCCATTCTGGTCGCGGAGTCGGATGGTTTGTCAGTCGGCGTCGCTGGAATCTTTAACGCGTCATGGGGGAATTATGTCGTCGGACCAGTATTTACTAGGGAATATCAAAATCCAGTAAACATTCAAAACTTTTTGCAAGAACTGATTAATGAAAAAGTAGCGAGTGGCCAAAAGATTCAAATCGATGTGCGTAGCACAAATCTGTGTCTAAGCGAAGCGCTTAACAAAATGAATGCACCGATAACGTATTCTGGCGTTGCAATGTATTGTGAATTAACAGAACATCAACCTATGCCTCTAAATGTCGAGATAAAAGATATCACCATTACTGATGTGGCGATGATTGAAACAGTCAATGAAATCTTTTCATTATATCTCAAACCATGGAAAGGTCATGATGTTGAAGATTTGCATGAAAGTTTATCAGACGGGACATCGGTATCAGTCTTATTGAAGGATAATCGCGTCATCGGCGCCATCGTTTGGGATTTTTCAGATGGAAGCGGTGAAATTGAATATCTTTGTATAGATAGGAAATATCAGCGTCAAGGATATGCTAAAATGTTAGTGAATCATTGTAAAAACTTGGCTGCGTCTCGGTTAGTAAAAGGAGAAGAAAACCGTCTTTACCTTGATGTCGACCAAGAAAACGATGCAGCCATCAAGTTTTATGAATCGCAAGCGTTCAAGCATCAATATTTGAGAAATGTTCATGCATTTAAAAACGGATGTTTGTCATGTATTCGTTATGCAATACCAGACGATGCCACAGCGATATCAGAAATTAATGTCAAAGGATGGCAAACGGCTTATCGTGGGATTTTCCCTGATGAATTCCTAGATGGCATGAATGCTGCCAGTCGGATAGAAAGTTTTAAGTCGTCTATCCTTGAAAATCCCAATCAAAATTTTGTGTTTGCAGATGAAGGAGGTCATAATTTAGGCTTTGCGTCCTTTGGCAAGCTCAGGTGGGAGGAATTTAGTGTATCTTGTGATTGCGAACTTTATGCCATTTATGTCGCTTCGTCTTCTGCAAGAAAAGGGATAGGTCGCGCACTCCTTGAAGCAACCATTGCCGAATTTAAAAAACAAGGAAAAAAAAGCATGCTTATCAACGTGCTTGAACAAAATACCTCTGCTATGGCCTTTTATCAACATTTAGGAGGCCGTTTGATTGGTCATAAAGATTTCACTTTAAACGGGAAAAGCTATCCACAGTTGACGCTGGCTTTTGAAATATAAATAAAAATAAAGCAAAGTAGGAAATAGTGATGAAATTTAATGTTTACGAAAATGTTAGAAATTTTTACCGAGATGTAAAGCCGATTTTGCTGCTTCATGAAGTGCAAAATATGATCATGCTTGGGAATTTAATGATGGGTAACGAGGGAAAGGATAAGCATGGTTGGCGTGATCCTGTTAATTGGCTCATGGCAACCGTGACAATTGACGATGCGATTGTTTTAACCGCATTAATGACACCGCCTTTTGGGATTATACTGTACGCCACCGACAACCAAATAAGTACAGACGCTTTGACTTGCTTGATAGATAGCTTGGTGGACGCTGGAAGGACGATATCAGGCGTCATATGTGAGCCGACTTTAGCAGAATATTTCGCTCGTATGTACACCGCAAAGATGGACATGAAATCTGAAGTGACTGTAAATTTACGAATTTACGAGTTGGATGAAGTTAATCCTGGTATTTCGAAAATCGGAGCGTTAAGAAAAGCGAGTGAATCTGATATGGCTTTTTTGCCTTATTGGATTGAAGGAATGACAGCTGATTGTTATGGGCATTTAAAAAATGTTGAGCAGAATCCTAAGAACTATTTATACCAAATTTCTACAAGTGATTTTTATGTGTTAGAAGTGGACGGTATGCCAGTTTCTATGGCAAAAATCGCCAGAAAAGTCGAATCGACCTGTGGAATTGGGTATGTGTATACGCCGCCCTATTTAAGAGGAAAAGGATATGCTTCTGCCTGTGTCGCTACATTGAGTGCGTTGATGCTTAATCAGGGCTTTTTAAAATGTGCCTTATATACAGATTTAGCTAATCCCACGTCTAATTCCATTTATCAGAAAATCGGATATGCGCCAGTTTGCGATTCGATTGAAATTAAGTTTATCGCAGAATAAATCGTTGAAAAATTTTTAAAGAAAATTAATTGGCGAAAGTTCTATACATCTGTGAACTTTTCCTGTATAATAGATATAAATAAGAAAGAGGGTGATGGTCATGGCAGAAGAGAAAAAAGGATTTCCGATCGGTGTTGAAAATTTTTATGATATGGTAACACGTAACAGTTATTATGTGGATAAAACATTGTTGATCAAAGACGTGATTGATTCACAAAGTACGGTGACTTTATGTACGCGTCCCCGCCGTTTTGGAAAAAGTTTAGCGATCAGTATGTTGCAGTATTATTTTGAAAACTTGAAAAAAGAAGATGCGTCAATATTCGATGGGTTGAAGATTGCCAATACAGGCGAGAAATACTTGGCTGAACAAAACAAGTATCCTGTGATCAAGTTGACCATGAAAAGTGTAGAAGGTCGAACATTTGAATCAGCATTTGATGGTGTGAAGTTCTTGATGTATCGAGAATACCGCCGTCATGATTATTTACTTGATGCAGATGCTTTGTCTAATGATGAGAAAGAAACATTCAGAAGGTTAAGAGGTGAAAAAGCAACACGCAAAGAATATGAAAAAAGTTTACAATTTTTAAGCGAGTGTCTGCATAAGCATTGGCATGAGAAAGTCGTTATTTTGATTGATGAATATGATGTACCATTAGAAAAAGCCTACTTTAAAGGGTATTATGATGAAATGATTAATTTTATTCGGCTGTTTTATGGCAATGCCTTAAAAACCAATGATTCTTTGCACAAAGCAATTTTAACAGGTTGTTTACGGGTGAGTAAGGAAAGTATTTTTACAGGATTAAATAATTTGGACATTGTGTCGATTGTATCTAAAGATTATGCGGAATATTTTGGTTTTACACAATCTGAGGTGGAAGAAGCATTAAACTATTATGGAAAGTTACACAAGTTGGAGGAAGCGCAAAATTGGTACAATGGTTATTTGTTTGGAGAAACAATTGTTTACAACCCTTGGAGCATGATTAAATATTTGCGTGATATTAATAGCAGCGACAACCATTCGCCAGAATCTTACTGGGGGAACACGTCATCTAATGAGATCATTAAAGAGCTTATTTATGAAGCAGATGACGTGACGAAAAAAGAGATTGAATCTTTAATGCGAAATGAAACATTAACAAAGCCGATTTACCAAGACATTGTGTATGCAGAAATTAAGCAAAACATGAATCACTTATGGAGTTTCTTATATTTCACAGGCTACTTAAAAAAAGTGAGTGAAAAAACAATCAAGCGTAAACTGCATTTTGAATTGAAGATTCCCAATGATGAAATTGGTTATATTTATGATCGGTTCATTTCAGCATGGATTCATGACCATGTACAACAGCTTAATTATAGTAAGTTGTATGAAGCGATCACGAAAGAAGATGCAGAAACGGTTGAAGAAGAAATTTCTAATGCATTATTTAAGACGATTAGTTATATGGATCATGCGGAACATTTTTACCATGGCATCATGATTGGTATATTAGGGCCGATCCCAGGTTATTATCTTAAATCCAATCGCGAAGCGGGTCATGGCAGGCTAGACTTGATGTTGACGCCCATGCGTTCAAGAGATCCGGGCATCGTGATAGAGATGAAAGTTGCAAAAGCGTTAAAAGAAGTAGAGGAAAAGAAAAAAGAGGCGCTGGAACAAATTGAAGAAGAAGGTTATGCCAAGGCATTTGAAGAAGAGGGTTATCGTGTCATCAAGTATGGGATTGTCTTTTTGGGGAAGGAATGCTTTGTGGTGCAAGGCTAGACGGTTCTGGTTTTGGATCAACACGTTGGACACATCCGATCAGTTGAAGCTACAGGAATCATAGATCGCTTTTTAACTTGTCATAGCCGTCAGTAACTGAAACGCCCCAAATGAAACTGCTTTCACAGTTGCATTTGGGGCGTTGGTTTGCATGAGATTTCCATGATCAAAAGCATTTAACGATTCAATCCATCTGAAAATGTCGCTTATGATGAGATCAAACTTGCTTTAATGAAAGCTTTAAACAAAGGGTGTGGTTTTTCAGGACGTGATAAAAATTCTGGATGATATTGTGCTGCAACAAAGAAAGGATGATTGGGATTTTCAATGATTTCAACGAGTCCGCTTTGTGGATTGATCCCTGAAAAGACGAGTCCAGCTGCTTCTAATTGTGTTTGATAAGCATTGTTAAACTCATAGCGGTGACGATGACGTTCTTGAATCAACGGTTGACCATAAGCTTCTTTGGCAATGGTGCCAGCTTTTAATTCGCAGTCAAACAAGCCCAATCTCAAGGTGCCACCTAAATCAATGGTTGCGTCCTGTCCAGGTAAAAAGTGAATGACGGGATCAGTGGTGTCTGGGTCAAATTCTGTAGACGTCGCATGTTGAATCCCAGCGACATTTCTTGCAAACTCAATGGTCGCAATTTGCATCCCTAAACAAATCCCTAAATAAGGAATGTGATGTTCACGCGCGTACTGAGCTGTTAAAATTTTCCCTTCAATGCCGCGCACACCAAATCCGCCTGGGACAATAATCCCGCTGATGCCTGAGAATGATTCATCCATCTTATCAAGGGTTAAGTGATCTGAATCGACCCATTTGAGCTTGATTTTCTTGCCGTAGGCAAACCCGGCATGCCGTAATGCTTCTACAACTGATAAATAGGCATCTTGTAATGCCACATATTTACCAACTAAAGCAATGCTCACTTCACCTTGTAAATGTTTAACCGTTTCAACCAATTGCTGCCATTCGGTCATATCGGCAGGCGGTGCTGATAAACGAAAATGATCAAGGACGAAATCATCGATGCCTTGTGCTTGTAATTTAATCGGTACTTCATATAAAACACTGGCATCTCGGGCTTCAATCACGGCTTCTTTTTGCACGTTACAAAAACGTGAAATTTTTTCTTTCACCGACGCTTCGATCGGTACTTCTGTTCTTAAAACGACCACGTCAGGTTGAATCCCAAGGGCTAGTAATTCTTTGACGGAACGTTGTGTCGGTTTTGTTTTAATTTCACCAGCTGCTTTTAAATAAGGAACCAATGTGTTGTGAACATATAAGGTATTTTTATAGCCAAAATCAAGACGTGCTTGTCTGATGGCTTCTAGAAAAGGTAAAGACTCGATGTCGCCAACCGTCCCACCAATTTCTGTAATAATAATATCTGCATGGCTTTCCGTTGCTGCTGCTACCAATTTGGATTTAATTTCATCGGTAATATGGGGAATGACTTGCACAGTCGCACCGCCATAGCCACCAGCACGCTCTTTTTTAATGACACTGGAATAAATCCGACCTGTTGTAATATTGGAATTTTGCGACAAGCGCTCATCAATAAACCGTTCATAATGTCCCAGATCCAAATCGGTTTCTGCACCATCATCTGTGACAAACACTTCCCCATGCTCATACGGATTCATCGTACCCGGATCCACATTCAAATAAGGATCAAATTTTTGCATAAAAACTTTCAAACCACGATTTTTAAGCAAACGCCCTAAAGATGAAGCCGTCACACCTTTTCCCAATGACGAAACAACACCACCTGTTACAAAAATATACTTTGCCATGTTACAAATAACCTCCAGCGTTAACTTCATTTATAAAAAGGAAAAAACCTCTCTATGTAAAGAGAGATTTTTAAGTGCTCTTCGTCTATCATATCAGAATGACATCAACACTTCAAGTAAAAACCGTTTTACTTCACAAAATATAGGTGAAGCCATTTATTCAACGGTCACGCTTTTAGCCAAGTTTCTCGGTTTATCAATATCTAACTGTCGATGCAACGCCCCGTAATAAGCGAGTAATTGCGTGGGTATACAGGTGATAAGGGGTGCAAGCAAGGGATGCACGTCATCAATGATCACTTGATCACTTGCCAAGCTTAAGCTTTTAAAAGAAATGGTCAATGTCTTCGCACCCCGCGCTTCAACTTCTTTGAGATTCGACCGGGTATTCAAATGGACGGCTGCTTGAGAAATAATGCCAATCACTGGCGTCTGATCTTCAATCAACGCGATGGTACCATGCTTCAATTCACCAGCGGCAAACCCTTCAGCTTGAATATAAGAAATCTCTTTCAGCTTTAAAGCAGCTTCCAATGCTGTATAATAATCCACATGTCGACCGATATAAAAAGCATGGTGTGCTGTTAAATAAGTACGGGCAAGCTGGCTATACATCTCTTTATCTGCAATCAGACTTTCCATAACGGTGGCAACAACAGCTAATTCATGAGCTAAATTAAAGTCGGATTCGCCGGCAAGCCTTGTTGCTAAAATGGCCAAAACGGCAACAGTCGCCGTATAGGCTTTCGTTGATGCAACCGCAATTTCAGGACCTGCATGAAGCAACAAAGTATGATCTGCTTCACGAGATAAAGTGGAACCTGCAACATTTGTTAAGGTTAAACATGGATAACCCAGTGCTTTCATCTTCACAAGGACGGCGCGGCTATCAGCTGTTTCACCCGACTGTGAAAGAAAAATAAACAAGGCACCTTCGGTAATGATCGGTGTGTTATACACAAATTCAGACGCAATATGAACTTCCGTTGGCGTGCCAGTCCCTTCTAACAATTGCTTACCGATCCATCCAGCATGCATGCTCGTGCCAGCAGCGATGATATACATTCTTTTGGCTTGTTCAACCGTTGCTAAAATGGCGTCATCTATGTCAATTTGTCCGGCTTTAAAATAAGTGTCGATTAATCGACGCATCACCACCGGTTGTTCATCAATTTCTTTTAACATATAATGCGCATAGGTCCCTTTTTCAATCTCAGTGGCATCGATCTGGGCAACAAAAGGTGTTCGATTCACCACCTGTCCAGTGGCATCATAAATCGTCAATCTCTCTTTTTCAATGCGCACATATTCTTTGTCATGAATTTCAATCAACTGATCGGTACAATGAAGCATCGCCATGGCATCAGAGCCCATCATCTGAAACGTTTCTCCTTTGCCAAGCAACAAAGGTGATTTATTTTTAACCGCATACAGCACATCAGGTTGTTCGTGATCAATGATCCCTAACGCATAAGACCCATGCAACTTTTCAATCAAGCATTGAATGGCAGTGGCTAAATCATGCGTGAGGGCTAATTTTTCGATCAAGGCGACGATGACTTCAGTATCCGTATCAGATTGAAAAGCATAATCTGATAAATACGTTTCTCTTAATTCAATTTCATTCTCAATCACACCGTTATGAACAAGGGTGAAACGACCTGTTGACGACTGATGGGGATGCGCATTGCGTTGCGTGGGCTTTCCATGAGTGGCCCATCTCGTATGACCCATCCCCACAGTCCCTTTGACTTGTGGATCAACGACTGATCGCAAGTTGGCAATGCGACCTTTATCTTTGAACACATGCACAGCATCCTGATCAAAGAGGGCAATGCCAGCTGAATCATAACCCCGATATTCTAATCTTTCCAATCCCGTCAACAAAATTTCTTTGGCATCAACATGCCCAATAAAACCGACAATTCCACACATCTGTTAAACAACTCCTATCCATGATGGCCTTGTTGTTTCATACATCTGTTAGTTACATTTTTCACTTTTGTCCCACTCATCACTGACTGGTTTTGTATGAAAATCTCGGTGTGTATCACCGGAAGGCATCCGCCGAAACATCGATGAACCTTCTCCTCGTCAACTGTCGATACGGACAGCCCTGGCGCTTAATGACTCACTTAACTTTATTGACAAACCCTCCTTTTCTTCTGATCAAACAACAAGCCTCATTTATTATAGCAGATTTGTTGCGCTGCAAAAACGGCAAAAGCCTAATAAAAACTGTTACATGCATGTTTTAAGGACCAATGATGAAGGTCGTGTAGCAAATACCATTGAGAAATAGGTGTTAGAGGTGCTGATGGATGTCCAGTTAAAAGGATTTCAAATTTGATGAAGCAGCAAGAAAAATTTAATAGTAGCGTTTTATTTTGCTTTTGGTCTGGATTTAAACATGAATTGGGTGTATAATGGTTACGTTACCTTGAAGTCTGAGGAGATGAGATGGATGAGCATCTCAATCTTATGACCCAAATTGTATGTCCAGTGGGTCAAAAAGGATGAGCTACATGAAAATAACTGGGAGAAATGGGTTATTTTCATGTAGCTTTCATGAGTCTCATGGGTAAATAAATGGAGCAGATTGTTTCATGTGAAGCTCCTGTTGGCAGGTGGTGACAATCATAAGTTAGCTTTAAAACAGCACATAAAAAGGAGGGTTGATCGTGCATTTAAGCATGAAAGCAAGGAGAGAGGAGGGTCATACTTAGTTTCTTAGGACGTGAAAAGCATGAATAAAAGGAGGTTCGTACAAAAGTATGAAAAAAATATTGA
>WRKJ01000086.1 GCA_009778135.1 Defluviitaleaceae bacterium | reverse complement strand
CCACAAAATTTAAAAATTTGTAGGATAAAATTTGATTTTTTTAAATTTCCTTTTGAGGGTTGCTTTAAAGATCCTTCTCAAAAACGATTGCCTTTTCGAGGGTGATCCGTCTATTTTGTTTTTTGAGCATGAAAGTGTATGTACAACAAGACTTTATAAAAGAGAGATCTTGCAGTTTTTCATCCACTATGTTAGAATAGTCAAAATGCCCAAATGGAGTGGAGGAAATAGCATTTATGATGACTTTAACAAATAAAATTGTAAATGACGGCTTAACCTTTGATGATTTGTTATTAGTGCCTGCTAAAAGTGAAGTTTTGCCAAAAGATGTTTCTTTAAAAACAAAGCTGACCCCTAAAATAGATTTAAATATTCCCATCGTATCGGCTGCGATGGACACGGTAACAGAATCGAAGCTAGCCATTGCACTTGCACATCAAGGTGGCATTGGTTTTATTCATAAAAACATGTCAATTGAAGAACAAGCAGAAGAAGTCAGGCGTGTTAAACTGTATCAAAATGGCATGATTTCTGACCCTGTTACATTAGCACCTCATGTTACATTAGCAGAAGCTGATGAATATTGTGGTTATTATAAAGTATCAGGTTTTCCAGTTGTTGACGATGCCAATAAACTCATTGGGATCATCACCAATCGTGACATCAAATATCGTGAAGATAAAGAGACGTTGGTTAAAGACATGATGACGCCAAGAGACAGGCTCATTACAGCAAAAGTTGGGACGACAGTGGATGAAGCAAAAGCCTTGCTTTTAAAGCATCGCATTGAAAAATTGCCCATTGTTGATGATGAAGACAATCTCAAGGGACTTGTGACCATTAAAGACATTGAAAAAACCATTTCTTATCCAAACAGCTGTAATGATGAACAAGGTCGTCTCCGCGTCGGTGGTGCGGTGGGAATCGGTCCAGACACATTAGATCGGGTGCGTGCTTTAGCTGCCACGGGTGTCGATGTTATCGCAGTTGACTCAGCTCACGGTCATTCAGCAGGTGTGCTGAACGTGATCAAACTCATTAAAAGTGAATTTCCTGATTTGCAAGTGATTGGTGGTAACATTGCAACAGCTGCAGCTGCCAAAGATTTGATTGAAGCAGGTGCTGATGCAGTTAAAGTCGGCATTGGTCCAGGTTCAATTTGTACGACGCGTGTCGTAACAGGTGTCGGTGTGCCACAAGCAACAGCTGTTTCAGATGTATTTGACTACTGTAAAACGGTAGATATTCCAGTTATTGCAGACGGTGGTTTGAAATTAAGTGGTGATTTTGTGAAAGCCATTGCTGCTGGTGCATCTGTGTGTATGTTTGGAAGTATGTTTGCGGGTTGTGACGAAACGCCAGGAGAAGAAATTTTATTTAACGGTCGTCGTTATAAAACTTATGTGGGGATGGGATCTTTAGCTGCCATGAAACGTGGTTCAAGTGACCGTTATTTCCAAGGGAATGAAAAAGATAAAAACAATGTGAAAATTGAAGCGGCTAAAAAATTAGTCCCTGAAGGGATTGAAGCAAGGGTGCCATATAAAGGGAAACTTGAAGATGTTGTCTTTCAACTTTGTGGTGGCTTACGTGCTGGTATGGGTTATTGTGGGACACCGACCATTGAAGCACTTAAAAATGACGCTAAATTTGTTAAGATTACGGGTGCTGGCTTGCGTGAAGCTCATCCGCATAGTGTGGAAATTACACAAGAAGCCCCTAATTATCAAAAATAAACAATTGAATGGCGAAACTGACTTTTTTAAAGCGTCAGTTTTTTTAATCCGATGGATCAAGATGTGAAAAAATCACGTGAAAAGCTTGATTTTTGTAGAAAAATACGTTACAATATGACCATCGAGGTGAAGAAAACGCCAATCAACGAAGTTTTTTCTCTTTGGTCGCGCTTTCTGTAAAAAGATTTTTTGTCTTTTTTGCGTAAGTAATAAGTAGGAGGGTTTTTAAGTCCCTTACTTTTGCTTATAGTGGAGGCACAAATGATACGAGAGAATAAAGCACAAGACCCAGTTATCCTAGCACTCACCATTGATGGTGTTTTCAAACTTTACTTTGAAGACCCAAGAAATTTACCTGAGCTTAAAAGATTTTTAAAGGCTTACCTTGAATTAAGTGATGATGAATTGTCAACCATTAACATATTAAATCCTGGATTGTTGAAAGATCATGTTACTGACAAAGGCTTTACTGTTGATCTTTTGCTAAAAACTAAATCTGGTAATGATTTACATATTGAAATGCAGACGAATCCCCATCAAAATTTTAAAGAACGCATTCAACTTTGTAACGCAAGAAAAGCTGGTCAACAAGTAAAAGTCGGAGAAGATTATGCCAGAGTAAAGCGAACAATTTCGCTTGTCATTACCGATTTCAGGATCTTTCTTGATGAAGCAGCCTATCACGAGCGCATTATGATGCGACGAGAAAATGGGAAAGTTTTTACACATGTACAAGAACTTAATATCATTGATTTAACCAAGTTGGACTCAGAGAAAGAACATGATAAAGAAAAATATTTATGGGGCAAGCTATTTAAAGCCCGAACAAAGGAGGAACTTGTGATGTTGGCGAACGAATCAGAAGAGATGGCAGAGGCAGCAGAGAAATTACTGAAAATAAGTGCGGATGAACGGGCACAGGCTTATGCATTTAGTCGAGATAATGCTGAGTTTGCACGTAAGCTACATGAACAAGGGATTAGAGAAGAAGGCATCGAACAGGGCATCAAACGAGAGCGTCAACGAGCGGAAGCCGAGAAGTTGCGCATAGCAAAAAAGATGATTCAGCGTGGGGACGCTGCTGAAGAGATTGTAGCGTTAATAGGCGTTTCATTTGATGTAATAGAAGAATTACGCAAGGCTACCTTTAAAATCAAATCGTTTGGATGCGAATGATGGATGCAGTGCGAAAGTGATTTGATTTTGCATAGGAATTGAACAATTCATACATTCAAATGCTTTTTCACCAAAGTTTCGACAAGTTTTTTGTTTTCAAAAAATAAATTTTCTTAAAAAAATTCAAAAAAGACTTGACAATGCCGAGAGAAAGGTGTATGATTGTCAACAACACTTTGAAGTGGATAAGCGTGCAAAGGAAAAGGATGTGTTTAGAATGACTGTGACATTAAGAAGAAATCTAAATACGTTTACGCCAAACAGCACTTGGCAGTGGTGGCTTTTTTTGACATACAAAAAAATAGCTGCCATGACTGAGCGTCTTAACAAAGGTTAGGTTTTGAACTTACCTTCATAAGAAGTGAAGCACAATTCGCTTATTCGTTTTAAGAACGGATCTGTAAAAGCAACTGGCAGTGTACATTGTCGGTTGCTTTTTTGTTATCCATGTGACGTGACAGGGAGAGATGATCATGAAAATAAAAGAAGCCATTGTGGCATTAACAAAGCAACAAGATTTGGATTATGATTTTGCTTATGAGGTGATGAATGAATTAATGACAGGTGTCCCCAGTGAAGCCCAAATGGGTGCTTATTTAATGGGGTTGAGCATCAAAGGAGAAACGATTGAAGAGATTACAGCACATGCGGCTAACATGAGGACGCATTGTCCACGACTTTTGCACGATGTCGATGCATTAGAAATTGTCGGAACGGGTGGAGATAAAGCGCATACGTTTAACATTTCAACGGCGAGTGCCATCGTGGCTGCAGCGGCAGGTGTGCCTGTTGCCAAACATGGCAATCGAAGTGTGACCAGTAAGTGTGGGGCAGCAGATGTGTTGGAAAAGCTCGGTGTTAAAATTGATTTGGCACCAGAGAAGTCAGTGGCATTGTTGGAAAAAATTGGCATTTGTTTCTTATTTGCTCAGACTTATCACACCGGGATGAAGCATGTGAAACCTGTTCGAAAAGAACTTGGGATTCCAACCATTTTTAACATTTTAGGCCCTTTGACCAACCCAGCAGGTGCTAACATGGAGCTTTTAGGTGTTTATGATCAAAAGCTCGTGGAGCCACTGGCACAAACCCTTTGCAATTTAGGGGTTAAAAGTGGGATGGTTGTTCATGGTGCTGACGGCTTGGATGAGATCACAACGACAGGTGTGACGCATGTGTGTGAAGTGAGGGCGGGTTGGGTGAAAAAGTATGACATCACGCCTGAGCAATTTGGCATTCCGCGTGCGATGAAGTCTGATTTAGAGGGAGGCACACCTGAAGAAAATGCCGAAATTTTAAAAGAGGTTTTAAAAGGTGTCGAAGGGCCTAAGACAGA
Organism: Defluviitaleaceae bacterium; assembly: GCA_009778135.1. GTDB lineage: Bacteria > Bacillota_I > Bacilli_A > MOL361 > Turicibacteraceae > WRKJ01. The sequence goes on along the minus strand of WRKJ01000086.1, from coordinate 29,538 downwards.
TATCGTCTTACTTAATGTCGCCGCTTCGCTTTATATTGCAGAAAAAGCGACGAGCATTGAAGCAGGGATTGCGCTTGCAAAAGCAACCATTCACAGTGGTGCTGCGATGAAGAAATTAGATGAATTTATTCAGTATTCAAATGAGCAGGAGGCGTCATCATGAGTATTTTACAAGAAATTGCAAGCAAAACGAAAGCGCGTGTTGCGAAGTCGAAGACAACTTTACCATTGGCACAGCTGATTAAACTGGCTGAGCAAACGAAGCAACCGCCGTCATTTAAAGCAGCGTTAAAACAACCCAACCTTTCATTTATTTGTGAAGTAAAAAAAGCGTCACCGTCTAAAGGCGTTATTGCACCTGATTTTAAGCCGCTTGACATTGCAAAAACGTACGAACAAGTTGGCGCTCGTGCCATTTCTGTGTTAACTGAACCTTTTTATTTTCAAGGTGCCGATGCTTACTTAAAAGAGATTGCTGAGCACGTGAAGATTCCGTTGTTACGAAAAGATTTTATCGTCGATGAATATATGATTTACGAAGCCAAAGTGTTAGGTGCCAGTGCCATTTTACTCATCGTGTCTTTGCTTGATCAAACAGCGTTAACCCGTTATTTGAATGTGGCGCACGACATTGGGTTGGATGTGCTCGTTGAAGTTCACAGTGAAGCTGAAGCTGAACTTGCTTTGCAAGTACCTACGCGCATCATCGGTGTGAATCATCGCAACCTATCTGATTTCACGATGGACATGACGTTAAGTGAAAAAATAAAAAAACAAGTGCCGGCGGGTTGTGTCTTTGTGGCAGAGAGTGGCTTACATACAGGTGCTGATATTCATGCCATGCGTGTTATCGGTGCGGATGCTGTGTTAATCGGTGAAAGTTTCATGCGTCATCCCGATAAAGCAGCGAAAATGGCAGAATTAAAAGGTGAGTCGTCATGACGAACATCAAGATTTGTGGCTTAAATCGGTTGGCAGATATTGAAATGGTTAACAAGTTGTTACCTGAGTACGTGGGGTTTGTTTTTGCAAAGAGTCGCCGGCAAGTTGATGCAGTGACTGCACAAACATTGAAAAATCGGTTAGATCCAACGATTGTGGCAGTGGGGGTATTTGTCGAAGCCGCAATAGACGACATTGTTAAACTGGTCGAAACGCATGTCATTGATATGGTTCAGTTACATGGTGATGAAGATGAACGTTATATCAGTCAGCTTCGTCAAAAAGTTTCAGTGCCCATCATTAAAGCAGTGGCTGTTACGGGTCGTGATGATGTGCACAAAGCGGGGCAATTAGCCGTTGATTATTTGCTTTTTGATGGACAACAGGCAGGAAGTGGTCAAACGTTTGATTGGCAGTATCTATCAGAGGTGAAAACCCCTTATTTTTTAGCAGGTGGCCTCTGTGAAGCCAATGTGGCACAGGCATTGTTGAAACAACCCTTTGCAGTTGATGTGAGCAGTGGTGTTGAAACAAAGGGTGTTAAAGATGAAGCAAAAATCAGAACATTTATCGAGCGGATAAGAAAACAAAAGGAGTGTTAATCATGAATGATGAAACAAAGTTTGGTGAATTTGGGGGACAGTATATCCCTGAAACGTTGATGAAAACGATTGAGGAATTAACAGCGGCTTATGCCCACTACAAAGAAGATCCCACTTTTCAAGCAGAGTTGAAAGAATTGTTCGACCAGTATACGGGAAGACCTTCTCTGTTGTATCATGCCAAGCACATGAGCGAGCAATTGGGTGGGGCCAAAATTTATTTAAAGCGAGAAGACTTAAACCATACAGGGTCGCATAAAATTAATAATGTGTTAGGTCAAGTCCTCCTTGCGAAAAAAATGGGTAAAAAGCGCATCATTGCTGAAACAGGTGCGGGGCAACATGGGGTGGCAGCTGCGACGGTGGCGGCTTTAATGGGACTTGAATGCCATGTCTTTATGGGCTATGAAGATACCCAACGTCAAGCGCTGAATGTGTTTCGAATGGAATTGTTAGGTGCGACCGTAACACCGGTGATGTCAGGGACACAAACGTTAAAAGATGCCGTGAATGCCTCATTAAAAGAATGGGTGACACGTTTGGATGATACGCATTATGTGATTGGATCTGTTGTGGGACCTGCACCTTTTCCAGCGATGGTGAGAGATTTTCAAAAAATCATCAGTGAAGAAATTAAAAGTCAAGTGTTAGAACGTGAAGGTAAATTGCCGCATACAGTGATTGCCTGTGTCGGTGGCGGAAGCAATGCCATTGGTGCATTTTATGATTTTTTAGCAGATGAGTCGGTTCGGTTAATTGGTTGTGAAGCTGCTGGAAAAGGGATTGATACAGCGGAACATGCAGCGACGTTAACAACCGGAGATGTGGGGATTTTACACGGGATGAAGACGTATTTCTGTCAAGATGAATTCGGACAAATTAAACCGGTTTATTCCATTTCAGCAGGGCTTGATTATCCAGGAATCGGTCCAGAGCATGCGAGCCTCTTTGAGACAAAGCGGGCCGAGTACGTGGCTGTAACCGATGATGAAGCAGTTGATGCGTTTTATTATTTGTCGCGAACAGAAGGCATTATTCCAGCCATCGAAAGTGCGCATGCAGTGGCACATGCCATCAAAATGGCACCAACCATGAAACCAGACGACATTTTGGTCATTAATTTATCTGGTCGTGGGGATAAAGATGTGGCAGCCATTGCCCGTTACAGAGGAGTTGACATCAATGAATAGAATTGCTCAAGCGTTTGATCAACAGGGGAAGAAAGCATTAATTGCGTTTATAACAGGTGGCGATCCCAACATTGAAATGACGAAACAACTCATCATTGCGATGGCGCATGCAGGGGTGGACTTGATTGAAATTGGGATTCCTTTTTCCGACCCAGCAGCGGAAGGACCTGTGATTGAACGTGCCAACATTCGTGGGCTTGCTTCAGGAACAACGGTTAATCATTTGTTTGACATGGTGAAAGAGGTAAGAAAAACCGTTCAAATTCCGATTTTATTGATGACCTATGCGAATTTGATTTTCGCTTATGGCAAAGAGAAATTTATGCAAAACTGTCAAATCGCTGGCATTGACGGGTTGATTGTGCCAGATTTACCCCTTGAAGAAATGGGTGAGTTTAAAGCAACCTGTGGTGAATACGGTGTTCAACAAATTTCCATGTTGGCGCCGACTTCAACAGGTCGGATTGAAAAAATTGTTGAACAAGCAGAAGGCTTTTTGTATTGCGTGTCGTCTCTTGGTGTGACGGGCATGCGAAGTTCGCTAGAAACGACCATTGGCGATTTGATTGAAAAAGTCGACGGGAAGTTGCCCTGTGCCATTGGGTTTGGTGTCTCGACGCCAGAGCAGGCTAAAGCGATGGCACAGCTTGCAGACGGGGTGATCATCGGAAGTGCCATTGTCGCTTTAATTGAAGCGCATGGCGAAGCTTCAGTGGCACCTGTGACAGCCTTTATTCAAGCGGTGAGAAAGGAGCTGGATTAAATAATGGCAATCAAAGCGGGTAATTTAGTGAAACGTGGGATTCTTTATGTGTTAGGGTTGTTAGTGGCAGCATTTGGTGTGGCTTTCGCCATTAATTCGAATCTTGGGTTATCACCGATGAATTCTTTTCCTTATGTGTTAAGTCAAGTGAGTGGCATTAACATGGGTACATGGGTCACCAGCTTGTTGATTTTTTACATTTTGTTGCAAGTCATTATTTTGCGAAAAGAGTTTAGGTTAGTTGATGTGCTTCAATTTCTCTTCGCGTTTATTTTTGGTTATTTTGTGGACTTTACGAGATGGATCATCGGTGATTTTCGGATTCCGACTTATGTAGGTCAACTCGTGATGTTACTTTTTGCCATTGTGCTCATTGCCACAGGCATTACGCTGTTTATGCGCGCTCAATTGGTTAATTTGCCAACAGAAGGATTAGTCGATGCCATTTCGAAAAAAGTAGAAAAGCCTTTTGGGAAAGTTGCCGTTGTGGTTCATACGTTCACTGTTTTACTCGGCATTGTCATTTCATTCGTTTTTTTAGGGCAAGTCACAGGGATACGTGAAGGGACTGTTTTGTCGGCTTTGTTGATTGGAAAATTGATTCCACATATTCATAAGATCGTGACGCCGACGTTGGTTAAACTAGGGATTTGAGTCATCAAACCATGTCGTGCAGCAACACAAAAATAAACTTTTTTTTAAAAATTTTCGAAAAAGTATTGACTTTTTTGGCATTAAGGTGTATCATACTGAACAATACTTTAAGAACTCTGATAAATGAAACGAAAGGCAGGTGTCCCATCATGCATGTTGTACAAGGAATTTTTGTCCTCATTATCGTCCTCTTGGTCAGCGCACGGTTCTCGGGCACTGTCTTTTCGTCATACCGGCTCACGACGGGTGATACCAGTAGACGAAGACGAGCCAGGTGAACCGAAACGGTTTGCTTGGCTTTTTTTGTTAGCAGTGTTTAGAATATTTGAGTATGACAGGACACTTCACTTGGAGGAATGTAATGGAAAAAGCAGATACAAACGCAACTGAGATCATACAAAGTGGCGCCAAAACATTACTTGATTGCTTAGTCGAACAAGGTGTAGACACCATTTTTGGCTATCCTGGCGGCACCATTTTGAATGTTTATGATGAACTGGTCGGTTATCAAGACAAAATGAAGCATGTGTTAACGGCACATGAACAAGGTGCGAGTCATGCAGCCGATGGCTATGCCAGATCAACAGGAAAGACAGGGGTTTGTTTTGCCACATCAGGCCCTGGCTGTACCAATTTAACGACTGGTATTGCCACAGCTTACTTTGATTCATCGCCAGTGGTCTTCATCACTTGTAATGTGACCCATGCCCAACTGGGGCGAGATGGGTTTCAAGAAGTGGACATTTGCGGCGTGACGAAGCCGATTACAAAAGCGAACTATCAAATTGGCTATGCCAGTGACATTCCTAACATTGTGCGAGAAGCATTTGCTGTTGCAGGCTCAGGTAGACCGGGTCCAGTCCTCATCGACATTATTAAAGATGCGACGATGGAATTAGCGCCTTACACACCGCTCGCAAAAGAAGCACATACAACCCATGTTCGATATGCCAATCATTTAAAAAGAGGGCCGCGCAATTTGACGACACCTCAAGCTAATCCGAGAGACATTCGTATTTTTCATGAGATGATTGGCAAAGCTAAGAAACCAATGGTCATTTGTGGCGGTGGCGTTGTTTTAGCAAAAGCCCATCAAGCATTTTTCGAATTTGCCACCAAGCTTGATGCGCCCGTTGCAATTACGACAAGGGGCGCGGGTGGATTTCCCGGGAAACATGAACTGGCAACAGGGATGATTGGGATGCACGGCTCTCATACGTCAAATCTAGCCATTGATAAATGTGATTTGGTCATCGCAGTTGGTTGTCGCTTCTCAGACCGCGTCGGCTTGGATTTTAATACCTTTGCCAGACATGCCCAGCTGATTCACATCGACATTGATAAAAATGAAATCAATAAAAACATTCGCTCTCATCACCACATTTTAGGCGATGCAAAAGAAGTGTTACAGACATTGAATCAAGAGCTGGCTTACGAAGACTATTCAGAATGGAAAGAAGAAGTCTTCTCCATTAGAAGAGGTGTCAGCTATGACGCATATCCAGGAACGGTAACGCCAAAAGATGCTTTGCGTTCAATGGTTAAGGTGCTTGGTGATGACATTCGAATTACAACAGATGTGGGTCAGCATCAAATGTGGACCATTAAGCACTTGAACTTTAAATATTCAGGTCAACTGATTAGTTCACTTGGGTTTGGTGCGATGGGATTTGGCCTTGGTGCAGCCATCGGTGTCAAAGTGGCGTTTCCTGATGAGACGGTTGTGCATGTGACAGGTGATGGCAGTTTCTTAATGAATGCCAATGAACTGATCACATGTGCGAAGTACAAAATTCCAATTATTACCATTATTTTCAACAATCAGACCCTTGGTATGGTTCGTCAATGGCAAAATTTGATTTATAATAAAAACTTCAGTGAGTCGACCATGGAGGTCATGCCTGATTTTGAAAAATTAGCCGAAGCGTATCACTTAAAAGGACGTCGCGTGACAAGTAATGAAGAACTGGTTGCAGCTTTAGAAGAGGCGAAAGCATCCATTCGTCAAGGGATTGGTTATGTCATCGACTTAGCCATTCATCAAGATGAATTTGTAAAACCGATGGTTAAATCCGGCGCACATATTACAGACTTCACACTGAAATAAGAAAAGTGAAGCCGAATATTAAGCGCCGACAAGTATCACGAATAAAAGGTCGTTTGGAAACAAACGTGACTTTTAGGCGTGATAACCTCGAGGCGCTATGAGGCGCAACTAGCCAAGTAAGAAAAGTGAAGCCGAATATTAAGCGCCGACAAGTATCACGAATAAAAAAAGTAAAATAAAATAATAAGGTAGGTAATGAATAATGGCAACAATGTATTATGCAGCAGACTGTGATTTGAAAAATTTAGAAGGGAAAGTTGTGACGATTATTGGCTACGGTTCTCAAGGACATGCCCATGCGAAAAATTTAAAAGACAGTGGTGTTCATGTCGTGATCGGATTGCGTCCAGAAGGAAAGTCTTGGGAAGTCGCAAAAGCCGACGGCTTTGACGTGTTAAGTGTTGCTGAAGCTGCTAAAAAAGGCGATGTCGTGATGATTTTAATTCCTGATGAATTACAAGCAGCTGTTTATGAAAAAGAAATTGCACCGAACCTTAAACCTGGTGCAGCCTTGGCCTTCGCACATGGATTTAACATTCGCTACGGTTATATTAAACCACCAGCAGGCGTCGATGTGTTCTTAGCAGCACCAAAAGGACCTGGACATACAGTGCGTAGTCAATATGTAGAAGGCTTCGGTGTCCCCTCTCTCATTGCCATTGAAGTTGACGCAACCGGTCGTGCAAAAGAAACAGCACTGGCGTATCTAGCAGGCATCGGTGGTGCACGTGCAGGGATTTTAGAAACCACGTTTACAGAAGAAACAGAGACGGACTTGTTCGGAGAGCAAACTGTTTTATGTGGGGGTGTTGTCGACTTAATGCGCGCAGGTTTTGAAGTGTTAACAGAAGCTGGCTATTCAAAAGAAGCGGCTTACTTTGAATGTGTCCACGAGTTAAAATTAATCATCGACTTGGTGAATAAATTTGGTGTTTCTGGCATGGACTTCTCTATTTCCGACACTGCTGAATACGGTCAATATGTCTCAGGTCCACGCGTTGTGCCACTTGAGCAAGCGAAAGAAAACATGCGTGGTGTGTTAAAAGACATTCAAGATGGCACGTTTGCGAAAAACTGGGTCGCAGAACATGAAGCGGGACGTCCATTATTTACGAAAAAACGAGAAGAAATTCAGCAACATCCAATGGAAACAACTGGAAAAGAATTACGTGAAAAAATGGTGTGGGGCAGAAATGACATTGATTTGGTTTAAAAGTGGCTGAGAAAAAAGTTAAGGAGGTAGGTTTAAATGAGCTGTGGTGTAGATATGAGTAAGTTGGTTTCAATGGGTTCGGATAAGATGAAAAAAGGCGCCGAGCGGGCACCCCATCGTTCTTTGTTGTATGCATTAGGGTTAACGGAGGATGATTTTGATAAACCGATCATCGGGATTGTGAATTCTCACAATGAGATTGTACCGGGTCATATGAATTTGAACGCGGTGGCTGAAGCGGTTAAAAAAGGGGTTTGGGCTGCTGGTGGGGTGCCCATGATGTTTCCAGCGATTGCGATGTGTGATGGGATCGCCATGGGACATATCGGGATGCATTATTCGCTTGTGACACGCGATTTGATTTGTGATTCAACAGAAGCTGTTGCCATGGCGCATCAGTTTGATGGATTGGTCATGATTTGTAACTGTGATAAAAATGTACCTGGACTGTTAATGGCAGCTGCACGGATTAATGTACCGACCATTTTTTGTTCAGGAGGTCCAATGCTTGCTGGGAAAACAAGTAAAGGGTTGGCCAGTTTAAGTGATATGTTTGAAGATGTCGGTGTTCATGCAGCAGGGAACATGACGGATGAAGAATTGGCACAAAATGAAAAAGATGCATGTCCATCATGTGGCTCATGTTCAGGGATGTTTACAGCGAATTCCATGAACTGTTTAACAGAAGCCATTGGCATGGGACTTTCTGGAAACGGAACGATTCCAGCCCCTTACAGTGCGAGATTACGCCTTGCCAAAGAAGCCGGTAAGCAGGTGATGGAACTGGTTAAAAAAGACATTAAACCACGTGACATTATGACACCAAAAGCGTTTGAAAATGCGTTAACAGTTGACATGGCTTTGGGTTGTTCAACCAATACATTGCTTCACATTCCAGCGATTGCCAAAGAAGCAGGCGTTCCTTTATTTTTAGGAGATGCGCATCCGATTAGTGAGCGCACGCCGAACCTGTGTCGTTTAGCACCAGCCGGTCATCACTACGTTGAGCATTTAGACGAAGCGGGTGGGATTTATGCAGTCATGAGTGAACTGGCGAAAAAAGATTTATTGCATTTAGATGAAATGACGGTCACTGGAAAAACATTAGGTGAAAACTTAAAAGGGGTCGTGAATAAAAAGCGCAATGTGATTCGCCCGATTGAGAAGCCTTATACCGAATATGGTGGCATTGCCGTCTTACGTGGCAATTTAGCACCAGATGGCTCTGTCGTTAAGCAATCAGCCATCAGTGAAGGCATGTTAAAACATGCGGGACCGGCGCGTTGTTTTAATTCAGAAGAAGCCGCTTCGGAAGCCATTTTAGGTGGTGAAATTAAAGCTGGTGATGTGGTTGTGGTGCGCTATGAAGGACCAAAAGGTGGCCCTGGGATGCGTGAAATGTTACAACCGACCGCAACGTTAATGGGGATGGGATTGGGTGATTCAGTGGCACTGATTACGGACGGTCGTTTCTCAGGTGCAACCCGTGGTGCTGCCATCGGTCATGTGAGTCCTGAAGCGATGGAAGGGGGTCCAATTGCGTTAATTGAAGATGGCGATACGATTGAAATTGATATTCGCAACTGTCGCCTTGATTTGAAAATCTCAGACGAAGAATTTGCCAAGCGTCGTGCCGCATGGGTGAAACCTGAACCGAAAATTAACCATGGCTTCTTAAAACGTTATGTGACCATGGTTTCAAGTGCAGATAAAGGTGCGGTACTCCCGTAGGAAGAAGTGAGTCGTAATGGAAAAACTAACCCTTGAAAAAGTGAGACATGCCCAGACAGTCCTTGCAGATGTTGCGAGAAAAACAGATTTAATTGACGCTTATCAACTCGAATGCCAAGCACAGGTTTATTTAAAAACGGAAAATTTACAAGCAACAGGTAGCTTTAAACTGCGAGGTGCCACTTATAAAATCAGTCAATTAAGTGATGAAGAAAAAAAAGCAGGGATCATCGCTTGTAGTGCGGGTAATCATGCGCAAGGGGTAGCACTTGCTGCCTCAAAAGCGGGCTTAACCTGTACCATTTGCATGCCAGATGGTGCACCGATCAGTAAAGTCGAAGCAACAAAAGCACTCGGTGCAGTAGTTGAACTGGTAAACGGCACGTATGACGACGCTTATGAACATGCACGTCACTTACAACAAGCAAGCAAAGCGACTTTCGTTCATCCTTTTGATGATGTCGATGTGATGGCTGGACAAGGCACCATTGCATTGGAAATCTTTGAACAACTCGAAGGTGTAGAAGCCGTTGTCATCCCGATTGGTGGTGGCGGGTTGATTGGTGGCATGGCATATACGATTAAAACCCTTTATCCAACCATTAAAGTTTACGGTGTTCAAGCAGAAAATGCAGCGAGCATGGCCAACAGTGTTGCGATGGGTCATCCGATGCGCATTCACACAGTTGCCACATTTGCAGATGGCATTGCGGTGAAAACACCAGGTGTTCAAACACTTGCTTTGGTTAAACAGCATGTAGACGCTATCGTAACAGTCACGGAAGATGAAATTGCAACCGCAATTTTGACGTTAATGGAAAAACAAAAATTAGTTGCAGAAGGCGCTGGGGCAACAGCAGTCGCAGCGTTGCTTTTTAACAAACTGCCTGTCGCGGGCAAGCGGGTCGTCGCCATCGTTTCAGGTGGGAACATTGATGTCAACATTTTATCTCGTGTCATCACCCGTGGTCTCATCACGAGTGGTCGGCAACATACATTAGAAATTGCGTTAGAAGATAAGCCTGGACAACTGGTTGGTGTGAGTCGTGCCATTGAACAATGTGGGGCCAATGTGATTCGTGTGGACTATACAGATTCAGATCCCAATACATCTGTTACCAGTTGTGTCTTAAAAGTCGGCATTGAAACCCGTGGATTCAGTCAAATTGAAGCGGTGGAAGAAACGTTAAGAGCGGCAGGCTTTAACCCAACCAGTTCGTCGTTATGAGGGATCAGGAGTGTAAAAACCATGAAGAAAATTGAATTTTTTGATACGATATTAAGAGATGGTGAACAGCAAGCAGGCATTAACTTTTCGATCAAAGAAAAAGTAATGATTGCGAAGCAACTGGAAAAATGGGGCATCACGGTCATTGAAGCTGGATTTCCTGCTGCTAGTCCAGACTCATTTGAAGCGGTTAAAGCCATTTCAGAAGCGATGACCACAACAGCAGTAACAGCATTGGCGCGTTGTCGGAAAGCAGACATTGATAAAGCGGTTGAAGCTATTTCAAGTGCGAAGCATCCGCAGTTACATGTTTTCATTGCAACCAGTGACATTCACCTCAAACACAAACTAAAAATGACGAAAGAAGACGTATTGGCGACCATCGATGAACATGTGCGTTATGCCTGCGAGAAAGTTAAATGTGTTGAATTTTCGCCTGAAGATGCGACGCGGTCAGACCGTGATTTCTTATTACAAGCCGTTCAAACAGCTGTGGATGCAGGTGCCAGTTACATTAACATTCCAGACACAGTGGGTTACACAACGCCACGAGAATTTGGCGACATTTTTGAATACTTAATTGCCAATGTGACATCTGAACATGAGGTGATTTTTTCACCACATTGTCATGATGATTTAGGCATGGCAGTTGCCAATTCGTTGGCTGCGATTAAAGCAGGTGCTGGCCGTGTCGAAGGCACCATTAATGGTCTGGGTGAGCGTGCGGGAAATGCGGCTTTGGAAGAAGTTGCCACGGCGCTTCACATTCGTAAAGACTTTTACGGCGTGGACATCCCCATTATCTTTTCGGAAACGATCAACACGTCTCAATTGGTTTCACGTCTTGCGGGTGTATCGGTGCCACCTAATAAAGCCGTGGTGGGACTTAATGCGTTTGCTCATGAATCAGGCATTCACCAAGATGGCGTCTTGAAAAATCCAGAAACTTACGAAATCATTTCACCTGAATTGGTCGGTGCAACGGGTACGAAATTACCGCTTGGCAAATTGTCAGGTCGCCATGCGTTAACGGAAAAACTAAAAGAGTTGGGCATTTCCTATGAAGAAGGAGAAATGGATGAGCTGTTTGAGCGGTTTAAAATACTGGCTGACAAACGTCAATTGGTAACCGACAATGACATTCGTGCCTTGGTAGCGGGAAGAAGCATTAAAAATGGCGCTGGCTTCAAACTGGACAATGTCCAATTTGATAACATAAAAGCAGGTCGACGTGCCATTTTAACGTTCAAAACCGACGACGACTTCTTTACAAAAGAAGCCATTGGAAAAGGTTCCGTTGATGCCATGTTTAAAGCCATTGACTTGGCTTTTGAGACGCAAGTTGAACTGGGTTCATATCATGTGGAATCGGTGACAGGTCGTGTAGATGCCCAAGCTCAAGCACGGGTAACCGTTAAAAACCAAGCGACGGGTACTATTTTTTCTGGTAAAGGCAGTGATTACGACGTTTTGATAGCCAGTGCGTCTGCCTATATGAATGCCCACCTTCGCATCCTAAAAGAAGACAAGCAAAAGAGGGATCAACATGACCTATAAAATTGTAACATTAGCAGGAGATGGCATTGGACCTGAAATCATGGAAGCAGGACTCGCTGTTTTAGAAAAAGTCGCTGCGCAAGTTGATTTTCATTACGACATCATCCCTTGCGCATTTGGCGGTGCTGCCATTGATCAATTTGGCACACCACTACCAGAAGACACATTAACAGCGGCTCAAAATGCCGATGCGATTTTACATGGCAGCATTGGTCATCCCAAATTTGATCAAGCAGCGATTCGCCCTGAGCAAGGGTTGCTTGCCATTCGAAAAGCGTTAGGCTTATTTGCCAACATCAGACCGTTAAAAATTTACGACAGTTTAGCAGACATTTCCCCCGTCAAACAGGTCGCAGGTGTGGATTTTGTGGTCGTTCGTGAATTAACAGGTGGTATTTATTTCGGAGAACATACGCTAAGTCAACATGAGGCGCAGGATGTTTGCACCTATCTGCGAAGCGAGATTGAACGTGTTGCAAGGGTTGCCTTTGATTTGGCGAGAACGCGGCGCAAACATGTGACATCTATCGATAAGCAAAATGTATTGGCAACCAGTAAGCTATGGCGTCAAGTGGTCACGGAAGTTGCAGCTGATTATCCAGATGTCACATTGGCACATCAATTGGTAGACTCAGCTGCCATGTTACTCATTACTAATCCAAGTCAATTTGACGTCATTTTAACGGAAAATTTATTTGGCGACATTTTAACAGATGAAGCTGCTGCGATTGCAGGCACATTAGGTGTCATGGCTTCTAGCTCTACGGGCAGTGAGGTGGCATTTTATGAACCGATTCACGGTTCAGCCCCTGATATTGCTGGTTTAGGGATTGCCAACCCCATTGGCATGATTTTATCTGTTGCCATGATGCTAGAGACTTCTTTTGGTCAAAAAGAAGCCGCTATCAACATTGAACAAGCCGTGAAGCAAACCCTTGAAGCAGGCATTCGAACGAAAGACTTAGGCGGCACTGCAACAACCGCCGAGATGCGTGATGCAATCATTGCGAGGCTGTAGAAAAAGAGGAATAAAAAGAGGTGAAACGTTTAATGGCAGGGAAGACAATTTTTGATAAGGTTTGGGCGCGTCATGTGATTACAGGTCAAGATGGCGAAGCACAACTGTTATATATTGATTTGCATGTGATTCATGAAGTGACGTCACCTCAAGCTTTTTCAGGTTTAAGGCAAGCAGGTCGTGGTGTTCGTCGTCCGGATTTAACGTTTGGGACGGTGGATCATAATTCGCCGACGCAGGATATTTTTAATATTAAAGATGAAATTTCTCGGAGACAAATTGAGACGTTTACGAAAAATGTGACAGATTTTGGCATCGAAGCGATGTTAAATGGGTCGGATGGACAAGGAATTGTTCACATGGTGGCACCGGAAACGGGACGGACGCAACCGGGGAAAACCATTGTTTGCGGCGATTCTCACACGGCAACGAATGGGGCATTTGGTGCCATCGCTTTCGGGATTGGCACCAGTGAAGTGGAGCATGTATTAGCGACCCAAACCCTTTGGCAAAACAAACCGAAGCGCATGAAAGTCGCGTTTATCGGAACGCCAGCAAAAGGCATTTATGCAAAAGATTTAATTTTAGCATTGATTGCTAAGTATGGTGTTGATGCAGGAACAGGGTATGCAGTCGAGTACACAGGTGAAGCCATTGATGGCCTTTCGATGGACGGTCGCATGACCATTTGTAACATGTCCATCGAGTTTGGTGCGAAGATTGGCATCATGAATCCGGATCAAAAAACATATGACTATGTCAAGGGACGTCCTTACGCACCCGCAAACTTTGAAGCAGCAGTGGCTGACTGGGAAACATTGAAATCAGACGAAGACGCTGTCTATGATAAAGTGTTAACATTAGACGTTTCTAACTTGGCACCGATGGTCACTTGGGGCACCAACCCTGAAATGGGCATTACGTTTGAAGAAACATTTCCAAAAATTAACACTGTCAACGATGAACGCGCCTATGCGTATATGGACCTTGAACCAGGTGGTAAACCTGAAGACATTCACTTGGGCTATGTTTTCATTGGAAGTTGTACCAATGCGCGTTTAAGCGATTTAGAAGAAGCGGCTAAATTTGTTAAAGGGAAAAAAATTGCACCTCATATTACCGGTTTAGTCGTCCCTGGGTCACGACCGGTTAAACATGCAGCAGAAGCCATTGGGCTGCATCAAGTGTTCATTGATGCAGGCTTTGAATGGCGTGAACCAGGTTGTTCAGCTTGTCTTGGTATGAATCCGGATCAAATACCAGCTGGTGTCCATTGCGCGTCAACGAGTAACCGTAATTTTGAAGGTCGTCAAGGAAACAAAGCCAGAACGCATCTTTGTTCACCGGCGATGGCTGCCGCTGCCGCTATTGCAGGGAAATTTGTGGATATCAGGGAGTTGATGTAAATGGAAAAATTGACGGTACATGTTGGCACAACAGTCCCACTTGTCAACGACAACATTGATACAGACCAGATCATACCGAAACAATTTCTAAAAGCCATTGATAAAACAGGCTTTGGAAAAAATCTCTTTTACGAATGGCGATACAAAGGCGATACTTACGAAGCAAACACTGACTTTATTTTAAACGATCCAGCTTATGAAGGTGCCAGTATTTTGATTACAGGTGACAACTTTGGCTGTGGCTCCAGTCGCGAACATGCCGCTTGGGCCATCGGTGACTACGGCTTTAAAATCATGATCGCAGGCAGTTATTCCGACATTTTTTATAACAATGCATTGAAAAATGGCTTACTGCCTATCGTACAGCCTCAAGCTGTACGGGACTTGCTCTTTCAATTACCCAGTGATGAACGCATAACCATTGACTTGCCGAGGCAACTGATCAACACATCAGTGGGTGACTTTTCTTTTGACATTGATGAAACCTTTAAACATAAACTGATCAATGGGTTGGACGACATTGGTATTACGTTAACTTACGAAGACCAAATTGCAGCCTATGAACGCACAAAACGTCCGACTTACTTGTAAAATTCGACACTCACTACATGATCCAATGCTTGTAAACTTTATCATCGAAAAAAATTGTTATTTCCCATGCATTTGTGGTATAATAGAGCCGATTGATTTTTACAATAACAGATTGATTAGGTGAAGCTGATGAAAAACAATGGATTTAAGTATAAAGGCAAAAAAAGATTGAAATTCAGACATATTTATACATTAACCATGGCAGTTATCACAGTTGTTTTCGCATGGCATGTGTTAGATTTATTGGTCATCACACCGATACGTGCCACAGGTCTGGTTTTGGGAACGCGCATGGATGCCATTGAACCATTAGAGACGTCTTGGTTGTTGGCAACTGAAGATTTTGGTGCGACATTAGGTGGTGTAGACGAAGTTTCAGTGTTTTGGAACACAGGACCTGTTGTTTATATCAGTGTTCGTGTTGAACCAGGGTCATCGCGAACAGATGCTAGAAATGTGACACGAGAAATTGTGGATTATTTTATTGAAGTCAGTGATGACGTGGCTTTGCAATACGACATTCAAGTGGTGGCTTCGTATGGGAATATCACAGAGCAAATTGCTGAAAATCACGCCGCTGTGCTTCAACACACGCATACGTATAATCATGGCTTTGCAGAAGCAGTCTTATCTCATGCAGAGCAGCATCCGAGTCAAGCTAACTTTGACCGGGCTTACGGGAATATTAACAGTCCGAGTAGTCGACTTCTGCCATCGATTATTGCCATCGCCGGTGAAGAAGGCTTAGATGCCATGCGGGCACGCCTGAGTGCCATTGACTTGGTTGAAGAAGAAGATGTTTACATCCCTGAGTTTCCTCAAGTACACCAAATTCCACCGAGCGACATTGGTCGATTCCCACTTTGGGGCACATGGGATACGGACCGTTCTCGCATCAGATGGAACTGATACATGATAACACAAATGAGCGTTCAGCTCATTTTTTTAGGTGATCAAATGAAAAAGAAAATACCAGTTGAAATAGGCGCATCTTATGAGCTGTTAATCGAAGATTTAAGTCATGATGGTCTGGGCATTGCACGTTTAGATGGCTTTTTAATCTTTGTTAAAGATGGGCTTCCAAAGGAAAAAGTAATCGCAAAAGTGACGCATCGAAAAAAGAACTATGCCCATGCGCAAACTGTTGAAAAACTTGAAACAACGGTGGATAGGACAGCACCTGTATGTCCATTATTTGAAGTATGCGGTGGGTGTCAAATTCAACACATGACTGATGAAGCTCAACTTGCGTTTAAGAAAATGCAAGTGATTCGTCATCTTAAAAAATTTGCTCACATTGAACATCCACCGGTTAGAGATGTCATTGGAATGAAAGCACCGTGGCGCTATCGGAACAAAACCCAAGTGCCGTTTGGACAAGATGAAACTGGTGAAATTGTGGCAGGCTTTTATCAAAGTAGAAGTCATGACATCATTGATATGCCAAATTGTTTCGTTCAAACGGAAATCGCTGATGACATCATTTCAGCAATCAAAAAATTAATGAGCAAGCTGGGTATAGCACCTTATCATGAGTCTCAACATGAAGGCGTCTTACGTCATGTCGTCATTAGAGTAGGGTTTAACACCAATGAATTGATGGTCATTTTTGTGACAAAAACAACTGATTTACCTCATGAAAAAGCGTTGTGTCAACATCTTGTAGAAAGATTTCCTGAAATTAAATCGATTGTTCATAACATTAATCCGAAAGTGACCAATGTGATTTTTGGCGATACGACGCACGTGATCTATGGGAAGCCTTATATTGTCGACACCCTTGATGGCCTGTCCTTTTTAATTTCAGCAAGAAGCTTTTATCAAGTGAATCCGATGCAAACAGAAGTTTTGTATCGGTTAGCTGTTGATTACACCCAAATAACGACGGATGACATTGTGTTTGATGCTTACTGTGGCATCGGTACCATTACGTTGTTTTTAGCTCGACAAGCCAAACATGTCTACGGGGTTGAAATTGTCCCGGACGCCATTTCAGATGCCAAGAAAAACGCAGCACTTAACCACATCAACAATGTTCACTTTGAAGTGGGTCAGTCAGAAGTCGTCATCCCACGCTGGATGAATGAAGGTGTCATTCCAGATGTCATTGTCGTAGATCCACCTCGCAAAGGATGTGACATGGCTTTGCTCAATGCGATGATTAATGCAAGACCGAAGCGGATTGTCTATGTGTCCTGTGATTCAGCAACCCTTGCGCGTGACATTCAGATTTTAGAAGCCGGTGGGTATACCCTTGAAGTCGTCCAACCGGTTGACATGTTTCCACAAACTTCTCATGTGGAGTGTGTGGCGTTGCTGTCTAGGAAGAAGTAGGGTAGGCTTGGTATTGCGTGTTGGGCTTGATTTTTTACACAGGCAGAAAGGAACAACACGCATATCAAGGGAACACTTGCAACTCATTAAAAACGATATTGCTAAAAACCATCACTTTGGTGTATACTTGAACTACTACTTAGGTGATTATGAAAAGCAAAAAATTCAAGAGAGCGTCCAAAATATCAACAGAATGACCAAAACTGCAATTTGCTGATATTATCAGTAAGAGGCGTTTTTAGCTTTTTACTAAAACTAAACGTGTCGTATCAGGGCTTTCGAATTTCGCAATTGCTTATGAATGACTACTTACAAAGAGGTGATTTTTTATGTTAATTGAAGTTAAAAGTTTAGTAAAGTCATATGGGGACATTCATGCAGTAAAAGGCATCAATTTTACAGTCACAAAAGGAAGCTTATTTTCATTTCTCGGAACCAATGGCGCTGGAAAGTCGACAACAATTAGTATGTTAACAACTTTATTAAAACCGACTTCAGGAACAGCTACAATTGGTGGGTATGATGTTTTAAAAAATCCAGATGCGGTAAGAAACTTGATTGGCATTGTGTTTCAGGATAGTGTGATGGATGAGATTTTGACAGTTGAAGAAAACTTGTTTGTCCGAGGAAGCTTTTACGGATTGAAAGGTCTCAATCTTAAGCATGCTGTTAAGCATGTTATTGCATTAACAAAGGCCAATGGGTTTTCAAAACAACGCTATGGCACATTATCAGGTGGACAAAGACGCAGGGCTGACATTGCGCGAGCGCTTATTCATACACCAGAGATTCTATTTCTCGACGAACCAACAACAGGACTTGATCCAAAAACACGCCAAGATGTTTGGACATTAATCCGTAACTTACAAAAAGAAAAAGGCATGACCATATTTTTAACGACCCATTATATGGAAGAAGCCGCTGAAAGCGACGAAATTGTGGTGATTCACAAAGGCGAAATCAGAGCACAAGGAACGCCAGAGGAACTAAAGGAACAGTACTGTACAGATTTGTTAAAAATAACAACGACAACTGGAAAACGTGAAATCTATAACATCTCAAAAACAACTGATGCATTGCCAATTCTTGATAAAAAACGTGAACAAATCGCACATGTGGAAATCATCAGTGGCACACTAGACGATGTATTCTTAAACTTGACGGAGGGTTTTGAAAATGAACATGCTCATTAAACGACACTTATTACTTTTTTTCCGCGACAAAGGAAATGTGTTTTTCTCAATGTTAGCTGTTATCATTGTTATTATGCTCTATATCATTTTTCTAGCTGATTTAATGGCTGATGCCATTGTAGGTGAAATCCCCCATGCATCAGCTGCGGATATTCGCTTGGTCATTTCAGGGCTTGTCTTATCTGGAACCGTTGCGGTTGCCACTGTTTCAAGTTGCTTAAGCGGTATGACGCGCATCATTATTGATCGAGAGGAAAAAGCAAAAGATTTTTTCTCTAGTCCCATCCCTAGAAGCACACTCATGTTCAGTTATGTGATTTCATCAGGAATTATTGGTTTTATCATGAGTGGTTTGGCACTCATCACAACAGTCATTTACCTCTCAATCAGTGGCGGTAACTTTCCAACATTAGAAAACTTAATTCTATTAATATTCACCTTGTTTTTAGGGGTTTTATCTGCAAATAGCATGATGTTTTTACTCACTTGCTTTATAAAAAGTAGAAATGCCTTTGGATCACTGGGATCCATTATTGGAACGCTCATTGGATTTTTAACAGGGGTTTACATTCCAATCGGTCAACTGCCAAATGGGGTCGCTTGGATTGTTCGCCTATTTCCAACTAGCCATACTGCGAGTATGTTTCGCCAACTCTTAGCAAGTCCTGTCTTAAACGACCTAGGTGCACCAACCGAACTCGTAACTGAGCTTAATTACTTTTTTGGCATCACTTTTCGTTTCGGTTCCTTTACCACAAACTTTCTCTTCTCCACACTGCTGCTTCTTGGAACATCAATGGGTTGCTACATGACGGGGCTATCTCTCATGCGAAAACGTACCCTTGAATAAAAAATCATCATGTACCACACAAAGAACACGATTCATGGTATAATGGTCTTAACGAAGTGTCCTTATTTTTGGTCTTATACGAGTAACTAAGGAATATAAATGCCATCTGGCGAGCACTGAAGCCCTAAAATGCTTTAACAGGGATTAAATGGTAATACTAAGAGGAGGCGGATTGATGCCGAGATTATTAAGCTTTAACGGGATAATTATTTACATCTATTTTATGGATTTTGATTTTCATAGCTTACCCCATTTTCATGTAAAGTATGGAGAATTTAATGCAAGTGTGGGGCTTGATGGTACGTTACTATCAGGTTCAATCCCATCGAAACAACTTAAAATAATTCAAGGACTTGCCAAATAATATGAAAAAGAGTTTGAAGATGCATGGAATAAGGCAGTTAACGGAGAAAACTTTTCACAGATTAAAATTGACAAGAAGAGGTGAGATAAATGATTGTACATGGAATGAATAAAGAATTGACCGTTACAGATGTTAAAGTTTTTGAAACGCTGACAATGCTTGTGACGTTTAGTACCAATGAAGTTAGGATTTTTGATGTTATGGAAATAGTTGATAAGCCAGCATTTAAGCCATTGGAGACTATTGATAACTTTAAAACAGCAAGGGTTGTAGATGGAATTGTGACATGGCTTGATGGTAAAATCGATTTAGCACCTGGAACAATGTATAATCTTAGCTATGATTACGATACTGAAAATGTGATTTCGATATAATCACAGCTTGTTTTCATAGATTGATAGCGTTCAATAGGGTAAACTTATTGTACAAGCTATTATGCTATCATACTCAAGAATGAATGAACAGGAGGAGAAAATGATGTTACAGCCATTTATTACATTTCAAGGACAAGCAAATGAAGCGATTAATTTTTACGAAGCGGTTTTTCAGGTAACGAATAAAGAAATCATGCGTTGGGGTGATTCAGGTTCTTCAAACGCCGAATCGGAAAAAATGAAAGATAAGGTACTGCATGCCAAGATGACCATTTGCGGCACTGAGGTCATGTTTTCTGATACAAATCCAGATTTTCATGAGCCAGAGGTATTTGCCCCATCTTGTTTTGTATCACTTGCAGTGACATTTGAAAGCGAAGAAAAGATCCGCAGTGCTTATGATAAACTTGCAGAAAATGGTGTGGTCTTAATGGAACTGGGTCCACAATTTTTTGCCAACATGTATGCTTGGGTGCAAGACCCATTTGGTGTAACTTGGCAACTTACTTACAATTCTTAAAAAAGCGCTATTTAATAAAAAACTCAAGTAGGATAAAAGGCGTTAACGACCGAACAAACAGAAAACTAATGTCATCTTTTTAGAGCAAGCCCTATACAATTAAAAGCCAAGAAATGAGATGCGACGAAGCATTTAATTTTCTTGGCTTTTCGCTTACCTCGTTTTTTTGTCGGAATGTGCTTGTATATACCTGTAAAGTCCGCTATAATTTACATTATATGAAGGCAATCTCTTAAAAGTTAAAGATAATATGTTATCCAACGGTATTTAAGCGATTGCCTTAGCATCATATTGATTTTTAAAGTGATTTTAATCTTTATTTTAAATGAGGTGGATAACCTTTGAAACATGCAGAACATCCAAAGTCTGGGCTTAGTCGTTGTCCAAAAGGTCATGTTTTTTCTTACCGTCGATATGGCGCAGTATGCCCGTATTGTTTTTCAGTGCTAGAGGGTGATCTTTCAGGAATGCCAGAGAATAAACTGTTGCTCCCGCTTGAACCAGTTGTTGGGTGGCTTGTTTGTTTATCTGGCGTAAATCGTGGGCGGGATTATCGCCTTGTGGCGGAGAAGAATTTTATTGGACAAGCACCTGATATGCACATTCGGATTTTAGGGGACGATCAAATCAAGGTAAAGAAACATGGTGCCATTTCTTATGATCCAATGAACGGGAAAACAACCTTAATTCCAGACACAGGAACAATGATATTAAATAACGAGCGGGTTTTTCGACCAGTGACATTAAATGACGGCGATGTGATGACCATTGGAGATGGTATGTTTAAGTTAATCTTATTCTGCAATAACCATCTAACATGGGAAGAACAGGCGGGTGAATGGCAACTTGTTCAAACTTCCCCATTTGAGGATGACCTGACCCCACCCGAAGAATCAGAACAAGGCGACCCTGAACTTTCACTGACAAAAGAAGATTTTTGGGTGTCTGCTAAGGATAATGGTTTCGACGATTTTAGCGATTCAAATGAGGAAGAATCTGAGCTTGCATTGATGATTGGTGAATCGAAGGAGAAAAATGATCTTTTATTAGAAAAAATGGATACAACTTCAGAAGAAACAGACTAGAATCAAAACAAAGGATGAACAACATAAGGAGGACAACATGGAAAAACCCTATCGACCAAAATTTTTAGACAAAGAAATCATTGAGCAACGAAGGGAAAAGCTCAAACAGCAGTATACATCTTTAGAAAAAGGTGTTTATATGGGTGGCAAGATTCGGGAATTTGAACGACAGGGTGTTTTAAATCTTGTTTCCATGCGATTGCCTACGGATTTTATCATCATGCTAGAGGAGTATGCTCAAATCAAGTACACCTCTTCCTTTCGCCCCCAACACATCATCACAACACCTAACCTAAATGTGAACATGGGGTTTAGCCTATTTCCCAATCATTTAAAAGATAAAGATGCTCAAAGGGTGAGTTTATACACAAAAGATGTTTTGAGTTCAGAAGAATTGGGCTTGGATTTTGGGATGTGTACAAAAGTAGAAAACATTGACGGCTACTGGTTTGACTTCCGAAACCATGCTATGGATCAAGACATGTACAACATCTTCTTGGTTACATTTATTAAGCAAAAGATGTTACAAGTCACTTTTAATTGCCTCATCCAAGAACAACTTGACTGGAAACCAGTGGTGCTACAAATGTTTGAAACAATAGAACCCATAAAGGAGGAATACCGATGAGAGCCATTCAATTAACACTAGAACCATTTGAATTAATGAGTATCCTCGAGTGGACGTGTACGAAAGAAATGGGAGAACATGGTGTTTTACGGGTCAAGGGGTTGATTTCAGAAGAAAATCGCTTGCGTTACTACCGACACCCATCAACTGATCAGTGGGTATGTGGAAAAGCCATTGATGAGAATGATGAAGAAATTGTACTTTTTAACGGTGTCATCACCCATTTAATCATCCATTCAGAACATGAATTACATACCATGGAAGTTGAAATAAAAACAGGTACATTTTTACTGGATCAATCCTTGCGTACACGGGCATTTCAAGATGTTTCTGAAACTTATGAATCGGTGTTAACCACTTGTTTAAAACCTGCAAATGGCGAGATGATCTTACATCATCAAGAAGATGCAGCCATTGGTCATTTTTTGCTTCAATACCGCCAAACCGATTGGGCATTTTCAAAACGGTTGGCAAATCGTCTAGGTTTACCTATTTTTCCAGAATTTCGCACAGAAGGAAAAAGATTTCATATCGGTTTAATCAATCAAAGACCCGCAGGCGAGTTGGTCGCAAGTCATTTTACCTTCTCAAGATCATCGACAACTCATTCATCAACAACGATTCAAGGAAGCTATCACGTTGGCATAAGGGACATTTACGAATTGGGTCAGCCTGTCATATTTAATGGCAAACGGCTCATTATTGGAAAAATAGAAAGCCAACTGCGAGGTGGAGAATTGTGGCATGATTACACCTTGTTTACAACCTTGCCAACAACTGAACCGCATCACTTACCGCTACCGCTAACAGGCTTATCATTAAGCGCAACGGTTACGAAAGTAAGAAAAGACGCTGTGCAAGTACAAATCCATGGCATTGAAAATCAAGAAAAAGAAATTGCCAATCGAATCTGGTTTGACTATGCAACCGTCTATTCTACACCAGACGGTCAAGGGTGGTATGCTTTACCTGATGAAGGTGTTGAAGTGCGTTTGATTTTTCCCGAGGCAAATGAAGGACGTGCCTATGTGGCAAGCAGTGTCCATTTAAGTACAACAGGTGGTCGAACGAACCCTGATCATAAGTCTTTTAAAAACAAACAAAACATGGAAATCTTAATGACACCTGATGGCATTCTTCTTCGAGACAACCAAGGAGAATTGGTAGAACTGTCACGGTTAACAGGCATTACCGTTAACAGCAACCACGCCATTGATATTCGGTCAGGTAAACAGATTCGGATTAATAGTGATTCAGCCATTAACCTATCAGCAGCAGATCAAGTAAGCATTCAGCAGAAATCATCTCGGATTCATATGAAAGATGACATTGATATTTCTGGTGGTAAAATCAACATGAATTAGCGGGGTGTTTTGTGATGGAACGTCTACCAATGATGCTTAAAGCCATTGAAGCAGAAATTAAAGAAGCCGTAACGAAGCGGAAGCAAGGGTGGGAACAATTAGATACCGGTGGTCTTAAACCTGACTTACAGACCCTTTTTGAAAAAATGAATCAAAGGGACAAAAACGTGGTTTTAACCTATTTAAAAAGCAGTTATGTCACAAAAAGCCATCGCTTTAAGCTCGCCGTTTACGAAGGCGCACCTTTTGTTGAACTTTATCCGTCTACTTACAACCTGAATATGTCTGTGTTATTTCAAGACATAGAAGCAGATTTAGACCGATTACATCGAAAGTTGCGCCAACAATTTTTTCGCATGATGGCAAGTGAAGAAGAGGAGATTCGCCGGTATTATATGGAATTACTCTATCTGGAAAGTGCGACGTTTTTTAAACAGCTGTTTTTGGAATTTCCAAAAGATATCCCCTTACCACCCATTTATTTTGGTGCAGAGTTAGGCGAAGTTCGCTTATTGGAGGAGCTGTGAGATGACATACTTTATTTTAGAAGTCGATCAAGCCTATGTTCCCCCAAGACCAGTGTATGGGTACGGTGGCTTAAACCCACAGGCATTAGGGCGTAAAAAACATGATAAACTTTCACAACATATGGTTTTTCAAATTGAGCAACGGGTGCAAACGGTTTGGACTGATGTAATCATCCACCCTTGCTTTATGGTAAGCAAGGGAGCAAAAGAAGTGCTTGAATATTATGAACCTAGCTTACGATTTGTACGTGTGATCTTGTCAAACAAGGAAAAAGCACGGAGCGAGCCTTATTACATACCGTCTTTAGAAGGTGTTGCCGCATTAACTGCAAACAGCCAATTTGGTGGGAATCGCAGTGTGATTCATCACGCTGAAGTAGATGGCAGCTTGTTAAGAGATCGAACCATTGTCCGCATTACCAATATCAATCAAGCCCATTGTATCTTGATTCGTTTAGATCTAGCTGAGAGTTTATTAACCAACAATACCATTGGCATTGGCTTAAAAGAAACAACACTAAAACCAATGAACAAATCGGAGAGGAGTAGATTATAGATGGAGCGAATCAAATGTCATACATCCATTGAAATCGAATCAGACCTACCTATTAAGACGTTGTTAACCTTAGAGATCAAGGAACAATTAAACGACCATGGACGGCTACAGATGTGTGTCATTATCGACAATGAACACCAACAACACTTTTTAGAAGCTCATCCAATGGGCGGACACATCTATGTTTTAGACACCCGCCAACACCCTAATCCATGGCTGTTTATGGGAAAAATAGATACCATTATTTGTAAACAACAAAGTGGTGTCCTTATGGCAGATGTTTATGCCATGAGCTTTACTGTTGAATTAGAACAAGAAAAAAAGAACCGTTCCTTTCAAAACCCTAACCAAACCTTCGAACAAATCGTGAAACAAGTGATGGCAGGTTCAGGAGGTCAAAGCATCTGGCATGTGAATGACCGCAAGATTGAACACCCTTTTTTTCAATACGAAGAAGATGATTGGTCCTTTCTCACCCGCTTATCCAGTCACTTCAATTGCCCCATTCAGACAGCACTTTATGTGGACAAACCACATTTTTACTTTGGCATTCGTAAAGGATTTGAACAAGCATTAGATGAATCAAGCATTTTAGAATTTGGTATAAGTTCAAAGTATTTCGAACAAGGTGGTTATGGGGCGGGTTACCACCAAAGAGATTACAGTTATTTGAAAGTCAAACATTTAAAAACATGGGAAATTGGAGATTATGTCAAGTTCCAACAGTGTCGATTTACAGTCATTAAGCGCGTGGTTAGATTAGATGAAACAGGTGAACTGTACTATGAAGATACATTGGGAACAGCAGGATTACTTCACTACCCAACACTTTACAACGACCGTCTCATTGGGTTACAATTAGAAGGAACGGTTTCTCGTGTGGCAAATGAATCGGTGTGGATTGAATTTGGCTTTGATGTGGAAGAAACCAATTATCCATGGAAGTGGACACCCGAAGTCGGAAACTTATGTTACATCATGCCTGAGGTCGGTTCAAGGGTTGTGTTAACCTTCCAAAGTGAAGATGAGAAAGAAGGAATTGCCACCCATGTGTTAAGAAGAGAGGGTACTTATCTAAGTGAAAACCATCGTGGCTTATCCAACCCTTATGGACAGCATTTAAGATTGTACCCAGACTTGATCTCTTTTCAAGGGGGTAAAGAAAGCATTGTGGGCATCGCACTAGCAAATGGTGGCAACGTTAGATTTGTTGACCAAGTGGGTGGGATTCGATTGAATGCCAAGGGTGACATTAACCTTCATGGTGAACAACTATTTATCCAAGCACCTGAACGGATTTTAATGAAAACGAGCCAATCAAACATTGAAATTTGTAAGGACTTTAACATTTATGCACCGAGTGGTGTGATGAATAAAGGGACAGAACAAAGTGAAGCATTAAAAACATCAATGGGAAATAAGGAAACCAATCGAGCTAAAGCAGAAGACCTCAATCATTGGCAAGCATCCTATGCCGCAATAGGAGCGGTGCCTAATACCAATATGCGTGCGCTAGATGAGAATGCCATGATACGCTTACGTGCCTTAGGGAGTGTGGCGAAAATTGCCAATGGTGGTACTGTTGCTTCCATGAGCCAAGTGATGGCTGGAAAACCAGTAGAAGACACCATGTTTCCACATACCATTGCCAATTTAGGAAATTACAGCTTAAATGGTGGATACCACATTCCTAAAAATAATGAGGAGGAGGTGATCCCATGATTGATGATCATGTATCAAGTATCGTTCAAGGCCTAACTGCAGATTTGAATTCTCCCCCACCAAGAGCGCCAATGACACAAGAAGAAAGAGAAACCATTCGAGCATTAATCGTAGATGCGTTGTACCACGAAGCATCTGGTCATTTAGGGCGATCACAATTTGTGGTAGAAGGCGCACGGGTTGTTTGTACGTCCATGGAAGAATATCAAAGTAATTCCTTAATGAGAAAATTAACAGAGAAAGAAAGGGAGCGCAATCTAGCTGACATAGCGCCTAGTCAAGTAGGTGGAAGAATGGTAACACCTATGGATCATCAAGTTATTACAGCAATTGGCTTTGATACAGCAGGTTTTAGTGCATATGGAAGTCATCAACACATCCCGATATTTAATGCTAACAATGAAACCATGTTAGATCATATGGACATCAAATTCGATCCCGTATTTGGTGCGGTTGAAGGGCTAACGGCATATGATCAGACGATTATTTCAGAAGCAGTAAGAGCAAGGCGTCCTAGTGACAGTATCGGTACTGCACACATAAATGCCGTAGATCAACTGGGAGATCTTGATCCATGTGGGAAGTGTAAATACAGTGCTGATGGAAAATGCAAGCCAGATATTGAACACCTGATGTGGCAAGACACTGATAAAGAAGTTAGACTGTCGGGTGACGGGTCAGGCACTGAAACTTTGTTGCAAAACAGTGCCTATATGTTTTGTCACCACGGACAAGGGATTTTGTATATTACAGAATCAGGACAGCATCACCGTGACGTTATTGATGAGTTAGGGTTGGAAAGCCAAGACCCAGCAGAAGCACTTTTGGCAGATTTAATGGAAAGAGGAATTCCATTTCCATCTCATTGGACGGATGAGCAAAAACTTGAATTTGCCCGAGCCTTTCTTGCCGACTTACAGAATATAATGAATGCTAACCTTTCGCCAAAAGCAACCATTTTTCTAAGTGATCCAGAATTGGCAATGCATTTAGATTTGTCTCAACGTGCAAAACTGTTTAGGCTCTTAAATGAAAATCCTAGTGGTCAGGGCGCTCTCATACGTACTTTTTTAGATGATGCAGGTGTGAGTAATTCTAGGGATTCTCATTGGATGCTTGTCGGACTGGGGGACCTTGATTTACAAATTGTTTTAACTTTTACTGCGGCTCAGCAGGGAGCTAACTTTCATGATTGGTATACTTTTTTACATACTGCTTCTTTGATGCAGTTTGCAGGAAATGTTGGGCAAGCTGTTCATCATGTTAGTGGTTGGAATCCTAGTATACCGAAACAGCCACAATCAGGACCAAAGCTAAATCCGAGTGTAAATTCTGATGTTGTACCAGACACATTTGTACAGTCAAAGCCGCCAGCTGGACAAAACCCAATTCCACTTAATTTACAAATAACAATAAGTAATAAAACGTTGCAACATATTAAAAAACATACCTTTGATGGTATGGTACAACAAGCACAACATTTAACTGATACGCAACTACAAGCTAAATTGAATAAGACATCATTTTTTCCAAAACACTGGACAATGGATGATGTGGCACAACATGTGCAACAGGCTTTTAATATGTTGACTTCAAGAGGAATTACGCATGGGACACATACTGTAATTGTTAACGGTGAAGCAATTACAATTCATATGACTAATGGAAATTTAAATTCAGCTTGGGGCAGTCATACTTTTGAAGTTTCAGATTTTAGATAAGGGAGAGTTTTTAAATGTTTAAAGTTAAGTATAGAGTGGCTAAAGAAGGGATGCACTTTCCCGGAGATATGGGATATTATCAAATGTTTTACAATGAAAATGTATATGGTGAAACGATTTATTCAGAAGATATTGAGGATATTATGGGGACAGAGCATTTATATATATGGTTTGAGGCGATAATTCAAATTGCTCTTGATCTACATTCAAAAACATATGTTGCACTAAATGATTTCGAATCACCTAAGCATTGGCTAGAGTTTAAAAAAAATAATGATGATTTGAATATTCGAGTAGTACTAGCTGATAAACCAAATGGAACTCTTAATGTAGCATACGAATTAAAAAATAAGACTTATGAAACCTTTGAATTTGGCAATACGAAAATCTCTTTTAAAGATTTCAAAAAGGAATTGATAGAAGCATGTACTCTGTATATTAAGGACATTGTTAGGTTAGAACAGAATGAATATGGAAAAGAGCAGATTGTTGCACTGCGACAAAAGTTAGATCAACTGCTACATATGAAATTATTATAATGATAAAGTATTTATCCTCTAAATTTTCCAGGAGTGTATTAAAAATGAATAATGACGATTTTTTGAGAGATGAAATAAAAAAGCTTAAAAATGAATTTGATTATAATTACGACAATATGTATGAAATTTTTGGAAATATATCTGACTTTTTTTCCTCACCTTATCTTGAAAAGCCAGTTGCAAGTTCTGAAGTCGTAATAGAACTTTGGAATACACTACTTGAGGTTTTCTTGATCTGTACAAAATATGAAAATAAGTTCGAAGCTATAAGTATCATGGTTGATATTTTGATCTATGCCGAGAAACTGGATATTTTGCTGAGTCGAGAGCCTTTGAAAGAATGGTACAGTGTTCATCGTGAGAATGTTCATGAAGATATATCAGAATGTATTGAAGAAATTATTCAATAAATTTCAGGACGTATTCATTCTTTTAATGTAGGATTTGGAAGTGAGATGAAGGATATGGTATATGTGGTATCTGCAAGAGGTTAAACAAAAAAATTCGTACTCGCCAAAATATTTAGTCCATCGGGAAGCCAAGTTTGGCTAGTACAACAGGATCAAATGGTGGGATAGGTAATGGGAATACTGGTTTTAACCACATATTTAAAATTATTTTTCAAAGAGGATATAGATTATAAAAGACAGCTAGACAATTGTGGGTTTGTCAAGAAAAGTGTGTAAGTTTAAGGGAGAAAAACACTATATTTGTCAATGCGTTGGGCAAATTTCTCATTGACCATAAGCTGATTAAGGA
>WRKJ01000085.1 GCA_009778135.1 Defluviitaleaceae bacterium | reverse complement strand
TTGCGCCAAACATCTCTAGATCAAAAAAGACAAATGACATCTCGTCTGAAAGCTCTGGCAGCTCATCAAGCGGCAAAAGCGCTGATGGTGTTAGCTCTACAGGCGTCAACGCTTCTGCATCAAAAACCACCCAAAATTGTAAAGCAAATAGATCGTATGCTTCTGACCAGCTGTCTACACGCAATGCCACATCTACATACGCATCTTCTCCCTCTGCATGTTGCATCACTGTTTCTTCTGATCCTGAAATCACAATGGGTGTCTCATCTGCAGGTGGTCTTTCTATCGGCACATCTTCTACTGGCTCTATCGTAATTAATCCTTGTGTTCCCACTTCAACAGGTCGCTCAGTAGTAGCAGCGTCCCAACTGGTAACATGTCCACTAACCGGTATCAATGTAACTGGAATTTCTCCCGAGGCACTCGTATCATTGATTCTAAATCGAATCGTTGCCAATTCTCCAGGATCAGTGACGCCAAACATCTCTAGATCAAAAAAGACAAATGACATCTCGTCTGAAAGTTCTGGCAGCTCATCAATCGGCAAAAGCGCTGATGATGTTAGCTCTACAGGCGTCAATTCTTCTGCATCAAAGACCACCCAAAATTGCAAAGCAAATAGATCGTATGCTTCTGACCAGCTGTCTACACGCAATGCCACATCTACATACGCGTCTTCTCCTTCTGCATGTTGCATCACTGTTTCTTCTGATCCTGAAATCACAATGGGCGTTTCCGCTTCACCCATCGGTATGATGATCGTTTCCCCATTTACAGCGAGCGTAGGTATCCCATTGGTGAATACGAGTATCATTGCCAAAAATACCATTGCCAAAAAAGCTTTTAAGCCATTTTTCAACTTGTTTACACGCATCAGCTATTTCCTCTCCTTCATTTCTAAAGCTGTAGTAGCCAAACAACCCACTACAGCTTTAGTTATTTTCCAATTCTACGATCAAACTATTGAGGACCTAGCACGACATGATGTCCTGCGAGGTAACGTTGAAGTAAAGTACGATCATCCGCATTAATCACACCATCGTGGTACACATCGGCTAGGTGTCTATAAAAGGTAATGCCACTCAAATCATGATTTGCAAGGTAACGATTGAGTAAGACAAGGTCATTCAGGTTAACGACACCGTCTCCATTGACATCTCCCCAGATGATGCGATACACGGTAAATTCGATGGCTTCACTTAATGCTGAGTCAAGAAGGTATTCACCATCACCAATGGCTCGAACAGCAACTGTATGCGTTCCATACGGGATGGTTAATGTTGTTAAGTCAACGTAAGCTTCTAAAACGTCAGTTTCTGAAATGCCATTGATATAAATCCGATACGCACTTGCATTTGCCACTGAATCCCAAGTTAAAACGTCATCTGTTATTGAAAGACTAATCGGTGTTTCGAGGGTCACTGGCACACGCTGTTCAACAAGCGTTACTGTCTTTTCAATCATATTTGATCCCGTCCACACATTTTCACTCAACACTGCACCGGTAAAATTAAATAAACGACCGATACGTAAGTAAGCATTTAAGCCTAGATCCGCATTTACCATTCTAGTTGGTAGCAAGAAGTCGTCATCTGCCAACCAGCCCAAAACACTTCCTTGATTTGTTGTTCCAAGCATGGCATCAACTCTTGGAATAATGGTATAGTTATCGATGGCAAAGAACGTCACATCAAGTGGCAGTGCTGCATCAGTTTCCAATTGGATATCAAAGTTCCCATTGTGATCTAATGACACTCGAACAGGGTTTTCATCTTCAACTTGCATCCACAAGCCATTCAATCCTTGATTTGCCATTGGACCATGAGGCGCACCTGCTCGCCAAATGTCAAACGTCAATCCTCTTTCGGCTGCAGCCTCTAACCAAGTATCGTGGACATTTCCGCTAATCGCAATCCCACTTTCAGGATTTATGACCGATAAAGTCGATGAATCTTCTAGTTGATCAAGGGTTAAGACTGGTGGTGTATTATCAACTGAGAAAGGCAATAAAATGTCTTTTTCGAGCACCCAACCACCTGCTGCTGTTGTTTGTCTGAAAACTTCTAGTACTAAGAAATAATCACCTTCTTCTTCGAGGGTTACCCCTTGAAAACTCTGATCAAAGGCAAGTCCACGATGCGGTTGTCCTAAACCTAGGCCGCCTCCTAGCATTGTCCTTCCACCAATAAATGCCGCTTCAAATTCGTCAAAGAACCAATTGCTTTCATCAAGACCTTCGACATCTCTAACAACAAAGGTATTGACACCAAATCCATGATTGGGTGTGTAGAAAATCCCTAATTGACTACTGGCAGGGTTTTGTCGATACGCTGATGTGGAAATAACTGGGCGATACAAATAAACATCTTGTAAGAGTGGTGTGCTCAAAACAGCACCAAAAGGTAATCTGGCAATGATCTCGCCATCTGCTGTTGCAACTGTCACAATCCCTTCATAAAAACCAGCTGTGGATCTTGGTTCAATTCGGAAATTCGCTTCAAAATAAACAGTATCACCGGCTGGCGCTGTGAGGGTGGTTTCACTAAAGCTAAGGGTTGCTTGTGCTGGATCTTGAATATTTCTACCACCTTGGATAAACGCATAGGTAATCACATAGGTTTGCGCTTGTGTTCCTTGATTGACAATGCTTCCTGTCAACGTTCTATCTAGACCATTGTGTGCATTAGCGCCACCAAAACTAAAAGAGCCTGTTCGCATCGTTTGAAAATTTTGTGAAGCAAAAGGAACACCAGCTGCCGTTGCCACTCGGTCATATTCAACAAACACCACGGTTTGTGCATGAGTTGCTGCATAAACATCTATATAACCAATCCCTTTATCAAACACACTGTATAAGCCGCTTTCAAATGGAATGGCCGTGTTCATGATACGGGTTTTTAACACCTCATTTTCCCAAGCTTCTCCGGTATGTTCGCGACTGTATTCAATCATTAAAGCAACAGCACCTGCCACATGAGGCGCAGACATAGATGTTCCAGACATATTGGCATATGCGATGCGATAGTCTGAACCACCTCCTGCACCTACCCACCAAGCAGGAACAGCTGAAAAGACACTGGTTCCATTGGCACCGATATCCGGTTTAATTTCATAACTCTGTGCAATTGGACCACGAGATGATGTCGGGCTTAATCTAAAAGAAGACATCAACAGTGATGAAAATGAGATGGCTGATGGTTCATCTGCTGCAATAGCGCCTTGCATCTGTTCATACAACACAATCCCACGATCAAGTGCCACAAACACATAAGGCAGTGGCAATGTTGGAATCCCTGCAACATCATTTGCATCGGTGTTATTAATAACGATGACACCACCTAAGCCTAATTCATAGGCTGTTGCTGCCACATCTACAAATGTGTGTCCACGTCTGATTAACACAAATGCACCTTGCAACGCATCAATACCGTACTTAGCCACTAATGCATCAAAATCAGCTTGTACACCAACGCCAGGTACGGGTCCAGGTGCTTGATTGGTCTCATCGGTTCTCGGCAACGCAAAGAGACGATAAACGCCATCTTCATGTTCCAAACCTTCCCATGTGTTAATGATTTTACCTAGAGCAGGATCATAAACCCATAAACTCGCAGGTGTTGAACCGAAGTTAATCGCATACGCTTCTCCTTCATGATCCATCATCACACCTGTATAGCCACCTTCCACAATGTTGGAAACGGTAATGGCTGTACTGGCTGTTCCAGGAGAACCTACGGTATGAAAGTTAGAACCAGAATTCCCAGCTGAAATGACAAATGAAATATCAGGATTCGTCAGTTTGACATGATTAACTGCTGTTGTTGGTGCCCAACCAGCTGGCGTGTTATTGGCACCACCCAATGACATGTTCACAATATCCACACGATCATGAACCGCTTGTTCAATGGCTGCGACAATCCCTGCAATCGGCCCTGACCCACGCGGTCCTAATACCCGATAAGCAATGAGTGTCGCTTCTGGTGCCACCCCTAAAATAGCCACATCAGCACCCGTATCTCGACCGGCAATTGTACCTGCTACATGGGTCCCATGTGCCGTGAAAAATTGGCCTTCTCCAGTAAGTGGGTTAGAAAATCGAGGCAATCCAGTTCCACGCCAAAATTCATAGGTTGTTTCCATCGGATCATTGGCAGCCGGTGCATCTTGTGGATTTGCCATCGTTGGAAAAAGTGCGACATCATTAATGAAGTTTCGACCAAAGAAATAGCCATTAATGGTTTCTTCCTCTGTTAAAGCCGGGTTACGTTCACGCATTTCTTCAAACGTTAAAAATGCACCTTCAAATGCAGGGTGATCGTAATCAATCCCTGTATCTAACACCGCAATGACGACGCCTGCACCACGGTACCCCAATGCATGCATGTCATCTGCCCTCATGGTACGTCGACCTGGTGCCATGCCTTGCGGGTTTCTCAGTACTGATTCTAACGACTCAACCTCTACTGGACCATGAGACATCATCGCATTGGGATAAATCGCTCGAACACTTTCAAAATCGGCTAACGCACTTACCAAATGAGCAGGTAATGTGAGACTCACACCATTTAGCGCCACCCGATACTCCCATTCAATGGTATAAGTTTGCGCTTGTTGTGACTCAAATAACGTACTCAACTCTTGTCTAAACAACGCATGGTCATCTTCAACGATTTCCTCAGCTGCTGCTCGAGAGAGTTGAACGCCTTCTCGTTCAGCTACTAATACTTGTACTTCAGATGGACTATGTTCAAACATGACAATAACACTGACTAGATCATCATCGTCTGATAACGCATACGCATCTTCAAAGCCAATCAGTCCACGATTAAGACGTTCACGTCCAATTTCATAAAGTGCCAATTCTTGAAGTTCGGTTAGCTCACCATCACTGTCAGCGTAAAGGACATCCGCTGCGCCATCCAATGACACAGGTGCCTGCATCCCATCTTGAGCCGCAAAGGCTTGCGACAAAGGCAGATGACTCACAATCATGAGTAGTGCTAACAAGAGAGAAAAAGGACGTCCCCCAAAAGGAGAAGTTCTTTTATCCGTTTTAAAGTTGTTTTTGGAACAATTTCTTGTGCTTAATCTTTTGATTATCATGGTAACGCTCCTTCTCTTTTTTATAGTCAAAAAATGATGTTTTTTAATTAAACTCACTTCTTCATATCACTAAACGACACTTCTTCACCCCCCATCGAAAGACATTTGAACTCCCTTTTAACATGGGCAACCTCCTTTTTAATTTCCCGATGTCAACTTCAAGAAAAGAAATTCACATCAATCATACCTTTGCAACACTGTGATACTCTTTCATTTGCTTTTTGGTATTTTGAACATTATAAGCATACTTCATCGAACTTGTCAATTCATTTTGTCATGAAAACGCTGAAAATTAGTATATATTCCCCTTTTAAAGGCAATAAATGCAACGATCACCCGCTCAATCGACCAAATCGACCGATATTCGCATTAATGGTTTAACGAAGCTATTTTAGATTTTTTTCATGAAAAAAGCATTAGAACGTGCTTCTAATGCTTTTGTAAGTATTCCATTATTCGAGTCACAATTAACAAAGGTAAAAGCATCAATAGCATGATCAACGTGAGCCAATAGCCAAAGCCAAGATCAATTTCCAAAATGGTAGAAAGATCTATCATCGACGAGAAGAAACCAGCAAACCCGCCGATCGCATCAGCTAATATATCCTCAAAATGATCACTGAGCGTCACTGGCAAAGCTGTGACACTTCTTCCGACAAAAATCATTAAAGCAGTTGCCATTGAAACCAGAACAATTTTTAGTAGCTTAAACTTCGCTGTAAATGCGAGCAAAAACGTGGTGATGATGACAATCATCGCAACGACATAGGCCAACAAAGGTAATCCGACATACAAGCCAATCTCTTCAAACAAAAGATCACCCACTCCCAAGTCAAGCGTTTCTTGTGGCAATTCACCACCAAAAGCACCCAATAAGTCAATCAAACTAAAACTCATGTTAACGGTACCAAGAAAATGAACACTCACGTGAACAAGCGGCAACGCCATGCCAACTAACGCCATGATCAGCAAAGCGATCACGATATACTTACTGCTTTTTTTTAATGACTCCATGGTTCAACCTACTCCCAAATCTCAAAATTATGTCACTTCACAACCTAATTATACCACTGGGTCACTTCAATGTCAAATACATCTCCGTGAAAAAAACGTATCATTTGAAAATTTTCAAGTTTATTTGACTTTTTCAAAAGATTGCATTCATCCATCTTTTGTGCTACAATGACTAAAAGCGTAAAATTTAAAAGGAGTCTGTTAGAAATGAAAATACCCGTGATTTTAATCGGCATCTTGGTTGCGATGGTTGTCCCTTTAACAGGTTGTCGCAACGCTTCAGATGCCTTAGATGAAAATTTAGATGCTTTAGAACTTTTGTCACGTTCACAACTTGCACTTGAAACAGCAGGAAAACCTGTATCGAGTGTCACAGACATTGACGGACTCATTTCAATGGATATGGGTATTTTCGACATGAGCATCCCCTTGCATCTTCAAATGGAAATTGAAAGTTTAGAGCGGTCAAGCATGAAAATGGACCTCTCAATGATGGGCATGTCAATCAACATGTATGTCTTTACAAGAGATGGCTATCAGTATACCGAAACTTCTGAATTCGGAAATGTTCAACACCAACGCGTCGCTGTTAATACCGACGAAGTTCATACTGCCATCAACGTGTTTAACAACCTAGAAGTTGATGCCATTTTGGAAGAATGGATTGAAGAAGCGACTGCTGTTAAAATAAATGATCACCATCGCTTAACATTCATTTACAATACAACAGGTATTTTGGCATTTTTAGAAAACTTCGATATGATGGACCTCTTCAACATGGAAGATTTCAGTGATTTGATCCACTTCGAAGCTGGTGACATTGATGAGCAACAACTTAACGATTGGCAAGTTACAACAGTCATGTACTTAGATGAAGACGACTTGCCTTTTTCTTCCACAACAACACTCTTTTTTGAAATCCCTGTTGAGCAACTCGGTGTCACAATGGACATGACATTGGATATGACCATAGCCATCACTTATCAAGATGTCACCATTCAATTCCCTGCTTGGTTAGATGAACTAACCGTTGACTAAACAAAATCGCATGAGACTTCTAAGTCGTTTCATCATTTTTTAAAACCCTTTCTATTTAAATGATCGCATCATAAAATGAGGCCCTTCACTTGTCAGTTAAGTCGCCTCATTTTTAATTTAAAACCAATTCTCACAAATTTCTTTATGGTTTAACAAATGTTAATTGCGGTTTTTTCGGTTGAGATGAATAACGGGCATAGAAAATAATCACCGAAATTATTTTTGCTGTTTCAATCAAAATGCCCATAATGTTCCAACGAAAATCACCTTCTAGAATATTCAATGGCGTTTGTGTTAACAACACAACAACAGCATAAAAGACAACAGTAACACGTACATAATGATCACCTGGTAAATACTGTCCAATAACAAAGGCTAAAGCAGCAAATAAACCGAGTATATGGAGCCATCTCACTTGTTCTGGTGCATTAAGCACGGTAATTGTACCTGCTACGACGGCAATGGCAATCATGACCAACAAGAAAATAAGACCTGCTTCTTTACTTTGTGGCGTGTTCTTAGAAAAAATACGATAAAAAACGAGATTACGAATGGTACTGTATGTTGCAGCAAGCAGTAACGAAAGTTGTGTGCTCATTCCAGTTGCCAACCCAATTGCCACAAACATGAACATCCAAAAGAAGCTCCCGACACCCGTGGTGAGAAAATATTTCGCTTTATCTTTGATTTGATAAGATGCAAATTCAAAAATAATGGTAATTAAACCTAAAACTTGAGCGACAATAAACCATGTTTGACTATTTACCATGTTAAATCTCTCCTTCTAATGTCTCATATTTTTTGCAATAAGCAAACGCTAATGCACCAGGTCCAGCATGTGCGCCAATCGTTGCCCCAACCGCTGTAATCGGGTTGTCGATTTGAATCCCAAGGGCTTCTTCTAAACTGGTTTTGAATGAAAGGGCTTCTTTTTCACTCAAGATGTGACCAACACTGATGCTAACTTTCTCTTTCTCATCTTCTAATGCGCCGACCATCGCTTCTTTAATGAGTCTCAAAACGTTTTTCTTTCCACGCACATTATCAAGCTGTGAAACTTCTCCGTCTTCTAATTGTAAAATCGGACGCAATCCTAAAATACCACCGACAAAAGCTGTTGTTGGACCGACTCGTCCACCTCTTTTTAAATACTCCAATGTATCAAGCGTGAAATAAATTCTCGTGGTCTTCATCACTTCTTTTGTCAATGCTTCCGTGCGTTCCAATGAATAGCCAGCATCTCTCATTTTGATCATTTCTCGCAAAATAAGACCTTGTGCCACACTTCCGTTTAACGAGTCGATCACCGTGATTTTCCGATCTGGATAGTCTTCTTTTAAAATATCCGCAGCAACCAGAGCACTGTTATGAGAACCACTCAATTTAGATGAAATGGTTAGCAAAACAATGTCTTTTCCTTCTTTAAGATAAGTTTCGCACACTTCAACGTAATCATGGGGATTCGGCTGCGATGTCTTTGGAAAAACACCTTTTTCTGAAGAAAGACGGTTGAAAAATGCTTCTGTGCTGATGTCTACGCCTACTTTTAAAAATTCATCATCAAAATTAACGTAAAATGGCACGACTTCTACGCCATACTTTTTTACTTCTTCTTGCGTAAAGTCACTCCCACCGTCTGAAACTATTTGAAACATAAAATTCATCTCCTTAGGTTACATCAGTTAACGCTCGGCGGTGAAAAGTTGGATATGAGAAAAAACTGATATGGCTTATTATAGCTTATTTTATTTTGATTGTCAAACTTTTTTAATCAACAAACGATTTATCGGTACAAAATAGTTGCTTGATTAAACATTTTTAACAAGTAATTTCTGGATCAACCTTTAAAAGACAGACCCTTTGAAGCTGCTAAAGTGCCTGCCTTTTGATCATCTACTCTGCACCTTCGGCTGGTGCATGCTTTTGATACTTGTCATATTTTTTACGCGCATTGGTCTCTAAAATTTTCTTACGTAAGCGAATCGAAGTTGGCGTAATTTCCACCAATTCATCTTTATCAATGTATTCTAAAGCATACTCCAAAGTAATCGCGCGCGGACGTTTCAAAACAACTGTATTGTCTTTACCAGCTGAACGGTGATTCGTTAGCTGCTTCGCTTTTGAAACATTAACAGCTAAATCTTGCTCCTTGTTGTTTTCTCCGATGATCATCCCTTCATAAACAGCTGTTCCTGGCTCAATAAACATGGTGCCACGATCATCAAGCGCCGTTAAACTATAGTTGGTCGCTTTCCCATTTTCCATTGAAACCAAAGCCCCATTTTTGCGTTCTCCGACCGAGCCTGCTTCCATCGGACGATAATCTAAAAAGGTATGATTTAAAATGCCGTATCCTTTTGTCAACGTTAAAAACTCAGTCATAAATCCGATGAGCGCACGTGAAGGTGCCACATAAAGCAAGCGGACTTGATTAGACTCGTTGTGAATCATGTTTTGCATTTGACCTTTCCTATTTCCCAACGCTTCAATAACGGCACCACTTGATGGCTCAGGCACTTCGATTTGTACATCTTCATACGGTTCGCAAAGCTGTCCATCAATTTCTTTAATGATGACTTCTGGTTTTGAAACTTCAAGTTCAAATCCTTCACGACGCATGTTTTCAAGTAAAATTCCTAAATGTAATTCACCACGCCCTGATACGATCCATTCTTCTTTCGTTCCCACACGTTCTACCAATAATGACACATCACGTTGGGTTTCTCGATTTAAACGCTCATCAATTTTAGAAGCCGTCACGAGTTTTCCTTCTTGTCCCACAAAAGGTGACGAATTGGTTGAAAATGTCATTTTCAAAGTCGGTTCATCCACACGCAACGGTTCAAGCGGCGCTTCTTGACCGACTTCACACACTGTTTCTCCGACATTAATATCAGCAAGCCCCGAAACAGCCACGATGTCTCCAGCAACAGCATGATCCACTTCGATGCGATCAAGGCCTAAAAAGCCAAACAACTTGGTAATTCGAAACTGTTTGATGGTACCATCAAGTCGACAAATCGAAACTGTTTCATTCGCTTTAATGACACCGCGTGCCACGCGTCCAATCCCAATACGACCGACATAATCATTATAATCTAACAAAGCAGGTTGAAACTGAAGCGTGCCGTTTTGATCCATGTCAGGTGATGGAATTTCATTTAAAATGGTCTCAAAAACAGCCAACATATTGTCTTCTTGATCTTCAGGTCGATCACTCATGCTCGCAGTTTGATTTAAAGCTGATGCGTAAACAACTGGGAAATCCAATTGGTCTTCGCCAGCACCTAAGTCGATGAATAATTCTAACACTTCATCCACCACTTCTTCTGGACGTGCTGCCGGGCGATCAATTTTGTTCACGACCACAATCGGTGTCAACTTTTGTTCCAAAGCTTTCTTTAAAACAAAGCGCGTCTGAGGCATGGTCCCCTCATAAGCATCTACAATCAGTAACACACCATCGACCATGTTCATGATCCGCTCAACTTCACCAGCAAAATCAGCATGTCCTGGTGTATCTAAAATGTTGATGCGGTAATCTTTATAATCAATCGCTGTATTTTTTGCTAAAATTGTAATCCCACGCTCGCGTTCAATGTCATTTGAATCCATCATCCGCTCATTGGTTTCTTCATTCTCACGGAAAAGTCCCGACTGGGTTAACAACGCATCGACCAGCGTGGTTTTTCCATGATCAACATGGGCAATAATTGCAACATTTTTAATATTCATACATTTTCCTCTTTTATTTTTGTCTCTATTTGTCGCTAAAAATAAGGCTAGTGCAGCACTAGAAAGTTGAAAACTCACCATTGATACCGTCATTAGCTTCCTGCTATAACGTTGAAATTATACAGGATTTCGTCCTTTTTTTCAATTTGTAAACGTATTGATAAAGTGAAAAACAACCTTCGATGAAGAAATCCATCAAACATAACGTCACAACTGGCTTTTCTTCATCTGGTGTGTTATAATTTTGTTTACAAAATGTACAACGCCATCTGAATAACAAAGCAACCTGTTCAACCTATCACCACTTCAGCTCCTAAAAAACTGACAAGGAAAAGAAAAATGCACACATCTGTGCATCAACGTACTGGATAACCCAGTTGTTCAAAAGCCTCTAACAATTGATGAGGCGAACCAACCGATTCGTTATAGCGAAGTGAAACAATGTTTAACGCCATCTCAATGTCAACTTTTTCAACGCCGGGCAGATTCATAAAATGGTTTTCAATCTTAACAGCGTCTTCAACTGTATCGAGATTTCTAATATTTAATATAAATGTTTTGGACAACACCAACACCTCAAATTCAAAATTCACATCTATTTAAAAGTTCAGGCTATCTCTGGAAATGCCGATCAACTCGCTTGAGAACATTCAAAGTGACTGCATTTCTAGTGCATCACAACATAAGTAACCACGCCTATTCATGCGTCTCATTTCCAACGACTGCGTCAACTCGTCCTAATGCTGGTAGCATCCAATGAATGCTACCGACATTGGTACGAGTCGTCCTCGTTTCCTTGTATTTGAAAATGATACACGCCAATATGCGCTATTACTTACGTTTTGCTGCACTAGACTACCTTGCATTTATCATTCAGTATCATTATTCTACCACAAAATGATAAAAAAAAAAAGTAAAAAGGACGTTTTTTTATGAATCACGAAGATTTTATGTCAGAAGCACTCCGAGAAGCCAAGTGCGCTTACGAAAAAAATGAAGTTCCCATTGGCGCCATTATCGTCCAACATAATAAAATCATCGCAAGCGCCCATAATTTAAGAGAGTCACAACAAAAAACAGCAACTCACGCTGAAATGCTCGCCATCCATGAAGCCAATGAAAAATTGGGATTTTGGCGTTTAGATGATGCAACACTTTATACGACCGTTGAACCGTGTATGATGTGTGCAGGCACCATCGTTCAAGCGCGCATCAAAACAGTTGTTTACGGTGCGAAAGATTTGAAAGCTGGCTGTGGTGGCACCCTTTATAATTTATTATCAGACAACCGTTTTAATCACCAATGTGAAGTCATTTCGGGCGTCATGGAAACAGAAAGTCAAGCCTTGCTCAGTCAATTTTTTAAAACATTACGTAAACAAAAGAAAAAGAAAGCGGCTAACGACTTTATCCTTAACGATTCATAACCTAAATCACATTTAAAATCGCAATTAAAATCAAAATTAATCCGCTGATAAGACTAAAATCAAAAGACATTTTTTTCGACAATTTACGACCCAGATAATCACCTAAAGCAACACAAATCATGCCGACCACAAAAGACATGCCAAGTAAAAGCGTCACATCTATTTGCATCAAACCAATCGATAAACCAACAGATAAACCATCAAATCCCAAAGCAAAAGCTAACGGAATCGCTTCTTTCAAACTCAATACTTTAGAATCATCTGAATCTGCCAGCTCGTACTGGGCGTACACTTGTAAAACAAACCCTAAATTAAACAAAGAAAAGCTAAAATGTCGACGTCCTTCATGACGCTTGATCGTGCCTTTAATCACCCCTTCAAAAATTTTAGACATGCCTAACATAAACAGAATGAAGAAAGAACTGGCATACACCAAAGTCGAAGGTAAAAATTCGACTAAAACCTTTGCCATGACAATGCCAGCACCTAATAAGAACAGTGTCACCACATTGATCATCATCATCGACTTAAACGGAATCCGAATCTTGTTAACAGCATAAGAAAAACTACAAACCAAAGCATCAACGCCAAGGGCAAAAACCAACAAAAATGTCTGTAAAAACAAAAATAAAATACCCATACACCATCACCTCGTATAATGTATGCAATGGGTCATATCCTTGTTTAGGCAGCAGCCTTAAAATACAATTTAAATGTGGTCCCAACGCCGACTTCAGATTCAACCGTGATGCTTGCACCATGTTCTCTTGCAGCATAAATCACATTCGCAAGCCCCATGCCCACATTCGTTGATGTCGCGTCTTTTGTTGTAAAAAAAGGCTCAAAAATATCGTTTAAGTGATCCGCTTCAATGCCGCATCCTGTATCACGCACTGTTAAAATCGAGCATTCTCCACTAAATGCTAAATTCAAAAGATCATTGTCGACTTTTTCAACATAACTGCGATTTAAACTGATTTCAATCACGCCTTTTCCACCAATAGCATCATAGGCATTGGCACAAAGATTTAAAATGCTATTGCTGATTAAAGCTTGACATCCTGAAATAACATGCGTTGACTCGTCCACATAAGTCTTAATGGTAATATCGCAGTTTGAAGCACGTTTAAAAAAAGTGACCACATCTTCCATTAACACGGTCAAATCAAAACGACGATGATTCACATCTTTTTTACCGACACGCAACATGAGTTCAATCATTTCATTGGCATAAACAAGCTGTCTTTTAATGGTCGAAATGTATTTACTCAATGCATCCTTTTCATTTAAACACTCAATAAGCTCCGTATTCATTCCGATACAAGCCAGTTGATTTTTAAGATCATGAATCATACCGATTGTCAATTCTCCAATTGTTGCCATTTGTTGGATGTGTTGCCATTCTTCAATGCTTACATTTATTTCCATCTTAAAATCCCCGATCGCACCCTTCTTAAGTTTTTCACATACGATAATAAATAACAAACATCCACCCCAGGAGCTGATTGATGTGAAAAAGAAGCGGTCTAAAAGTTCTATTTTTTATGATTCTACCAAAAACAAGCGCAGAAAGCAAGAGCAAACGCAATATTTAAACGAATTTCATGAAAGAAACGCAATAAAACGAGAACACATGATCAACCCCAAACAACAAAACACCCCTTTTTTTCATCAAAATGCTCGAAATAACCACCGAAATCCAGCATCAACTGCAGCTGGCTTTTTTTTCACTGATGAGGCTTCTCAAGGCTCAAATTATCACTACAAAAAAGGGAAAGCACCCGAAACATATGTGTACGAATTTACTAACTCGAAATTTATCTATTTTCTTGGCACCCTCGATCCAAAAGCCTACCTTGTCTTCGTTACCTTAATTGGCTTACTCATCACGGAAGATTTAAATGTAACAGAGACTAAAATTATTTACGCCTTTATTTCCAACATTGCAGATACCATTCAAACACTCGTCGAACAAGAAATAATACTCCAA
This sequence comes from Defluviitaleaceae bacterium, assembly GCA_009778135.1. Lineage (GTDB taxonomy): Bacteria > Bacillota_I > Bacilli_A > MOL361 > Turicibacteraceae > WRKJ01. The sequence continues at coordinate 18,158 of WRKJ01000085.1, read as the reverse complement.
AACTTTAGACATTCAAGAGCTACCTATGAAATCAACACTGCCCTTCAGCAAGATTTCGAAACGATTTATGCACAGCTGGCTGAAATCAAGAAAAAACTCCCTGATTAGGGCGTTGTTTTCAGTTGAAGTGCACTTTTTTGGTACTTTATACATAATCACTCATAAATCGATATATCCGTTCAAAGTAGGCAGCTTCATTGCGATAATGGGCCGTGCAATGTTCTTCTTCAGGAAAGATTTCTAATCGACGTTGATTATGATGAATGGCTGCAAATAACTGTCGACTTCCATCTGGACTGGTCACTTCATCTTTTTCACCATGCATCAATAAAACAGGGCGTGTTGTATGCTGAATGACGCTCAAGGGCATAATGTCTTTATAAGCCACGCGCTGCTTTAAGCGTAACACCGCATCCCCTGCAAACTTCACATACCAAACTGGCATTTTTGTTTCTTCTTTACGGCGAACGCCAAGCTCTACAGCACTTGCCATCGAATGAAAAGGAGCATCCAAAATATAAAAGTCGACGAGGTTTGTTTGTTCATTAGATGCTGATTGCATAATTGCAGTCGCCGCACCCATGGAAAAGCCATGCACACCGACTTTTCCGTCACGATAAATCCGACGTGCAACAGTGGCAATTTCTTCCAAATCAAATCTTTCATATAAACCGAAAGTAGAATTATTGCCACCCGTTAAACCTGATTGTCGCTGGTTATACAAAATGACATGATAACCATCTTGTAAATAACGATAAGCGGTCGGCAATAAGTCATAATAATTGCTACGAATGCCATGAACTAAAATGATGACATCATCGCTTTCAACTGCTGATCTAATATGCAAAGCTTCAATGTTGTAACAATTTTTAGAACTTTCAACCATGAAGCGCTGGTACGCATACGTTTCTAATTCTGCCAACCTTTTTTCATGCAAACGACGTCGTGTGATGTCATGCGGCTTTACTTTAAACGTTTTCCGATAAACCCTGGAACCTGTCATAAAAGTGAAAAGACCTAAAAGAAAGAAAAGACCTGTCAACACCTTCGTCCAAATTTGCCGTTTATGATGAGGAGGATTCATTTTATCACCTAATCTTCTGATTTGAATTTAACGCTTGATTACACGTTTAATTTTACCACAAAGAAAAACTTGGAGCAAGTCCAAGTTTCGTTTAATCATCGTTATTTCACAAATTTCTCATTTTATTTTCATAAATGAAAACTTGAAGTGTTAATCGACTGTAGGTCGTAACGTTGCACGGTAGAAGAATGGCGTATTAGCGAAGTCTGTTAAAATACCATCAACACCGTTTGAAAGCAAAACAGCTTGTTGGAAACGTAATGGTACCATCGGCGCTTCATAAACAAGCAATTCCGCAACTTCTTGATAAACAGCCATGCGGTATGCTCTGTCTGATGATTGACGACCACGCGCTAGCAGCGCATCGACTTCGTCATTTTCAAAGAAGAAACGGTTCCCTGGATCACCGACTTGATCGCTATGTAAAATGGGGAATAATCCGTAGTCGGGATCTCCTGTTGTCGTCACCCAACCTAACATAAACATGTCATGCTCACCCGCTGCAGTTGCTTCAAGATAAGCACCCCATTCTAAAGAAGCAACATTAACGGTAATCCCAATTTCAGCTAAAGATGCTTGCACAAACACACCTACAAGTCCACGGAAGTTATTCCCTTCATTGTACCAAAAATTCAGTTCAATGTCTGTATAACCAGATTCTTCAAGTAACGCACGTGCCAACTCTAAATCAAAGTCTAACCCTTCAACAGTGGGTGACATGTCCACAAGTGGTGCAAGTGGTCCTGTTGCGACTAAACCAACGCCTTCAGCTAATCCTTCAACGATGGCATTTCGATCAATCGCATGCGTAATTGCTTGACGAACGAGGACATTCGCAAGTGGCCCTTCAGCCGTATTAAAACCGATATAATCAAGTGTCGTCGTTTGAAGTAAATCAACATCAATGCTATCAATATCGGAAGCAACCGCAAAATCAGTGGGTTGACCGACTAAATAGTGGGCTTCACCTGTTTGCACCATGGCAAAGCGTGTCGCTGGTTCTGGTACGACAATAAAGCGAACATAATCAGGAATTGCCAATTGACTTCCCCAATAAGCATCATTTCGTTCCATTAAAAGGAAATTCCCATATTCACGGTCAGAAAGAATGAATGGTCCTGTACCAACAGGTTCAACATCTTCACCGACTTCAGTTGCAGCAATCGCATTGGGACTCACCATGAAGCCACTTCGATGCGCTAAATGACCAGGAAGTGGTGCAAATGGAAATTCTGTGTGGATATGTACCGTATAAGTGTCAACCACTTCAACTTCAGTGATCATTTCAACAATAAACAACGCAGGTGATGCTTCCTCTGGATCTAAAAGTCGGTTTAAATTGAGTGCCACAACATCGGCATCAAAGTAAGCACCATCTGTGAAATAAATCCCTTGACGTAAAGAAAATTCCCAAACGGTTGGTTCGATTTGTTCAAAACTTGTTGCCAAGCGTGGTAATAACTCTGCAGTGACAGGATCAAAACGTGTTAAACCGTCAAGCATTTGTGACTGTGCATCTGTTGAAGCTGAATCATTTGAACGAATCGGATCTAAGGTGACAACATCAGATGCGACCACATAGACGATTTCGCCGCCAGTCATAGCAGGTGACACCTCATCACCGTTATCCGCTTCGGTCGGATCAACGACTTCTCCAAGACTCGATCCATCCTCATCGGTACCACATGCTGTCAAAAACAGCAAAAATGCAACTGCTAGCAAAGCTAGCCACATACTTCTTTTTTTCATAGGATTTCTCCTCCTTCAATTTTTTTCATCTGCCTTTTTATTTCCCACGCGTTAACGCCCGCAATCAAAAGACGGTCGTGACACCTAACAAATGCAAAACACTTATGAAACAGATGGTGAGATGCTCAACTGTGTTAAGCGCCTCACCATCTGTTTCAAAAACGCCAAGCAACTGTCGTTTGACACGGATTGAAAATCCGTATCAAACTAGGCAATTTCTTCTGTCCGAATGCAAGCTACGCCATGGGTCGGGTCATCTTTTTGAGGTTCTACTGCCGGAACAGTTTGCTTGCACGCTTCAATCGCAAAAGGACAACGGGTATGAAAAGGACAGCCCGTCGGTGGGTCTAAAGGGGTTGGCACATCGCCTTGCAAGATGAGCTTTTCTTTCGGGTTGTCAAAATCAATGGTTGGAATCGCAGAAAGCAAAGCTTTTGTGTAGGGGTGACGTGGGCGATTAAACAGTGCTTCACTTTCAGAAATTTCCATGACTTTACCGAGATACATGACGATGATTTTATCTGATATATGCCGGACAACACCGAGATCATGAGAAATAAATAAATAGGTCAAGTTGAGCTCTTTTTGCAAATCTTTGAGCAAATTAAGCACTTGCGCCTGAATACTCACATCAAGGGCAGAAACAGCTTCGTCACAGACAATCAGTTTCGGGTTAGCAGCAAGCGCACGAGCAATGCCAATCCGTTGACGTTGCCCGCCTGAAAATTGATGTGGCAACAAGTCAATTTGATGTTCTAGCAAGCCGACAGTTGCTAACAGTTCTTTAATCTTCTCGCGACGCTGACCATTTTTACCAATGCCTTGAACAGCCATCACTTCGTTTAACATGTGATAAACAGTTTGTCTTGGATTAAGTGATGCAAACGGATCTTGAAAAATCATTTGAATGTCACCACGTGTTTTTCTCAAATCAGATTTAGAAAGCGTCATCAAATCAACACCATTAAAAATGATTTGACCCGCTGTCGGTTTGTCAAGTTGCATGATCGCACGCCCTGTTGTTGACTTACCACAACCCGATTCGCCAACGATGCTTACCGTTTCACCAGCATTGACTGTAAAACTCACGTCATCGACTGCTTTTACTTGCGTTGTTTTAGCAAATCCTGTTTTGACAGGAAAATATTTTTTTAAATTTCGCACTTCTAATAAAGGTTCACTCATGACCTCATGCACCTCCTTTCGCTTGCATCGTTTTTCGGTGAAGTCCTTGTGCAATCGCTTGGGCATGAATGCATCTCACGCTTCCCTCAATCAGTGGTGGCATTTCTTTAGCGCATGCATCGGTCACATAAGGACATCTCGGCGCAAAAGCACAGCCTGATGGCAATTCGTAAGGACTTGGGACATGTCCTTCGATGATTTCAAGCTTCTCTTTTTTCACATCATGCGTCGGTAATGAAGCAAGCAAACCTTTTGTATACGGATGAAGCGGATTTTTAAACAATGTAACGACATCGGTGTACTCAACGATTTTACCACAATACATCACGGCAACGTCATCACATGTTTCAGCAATGACCCCTAAATCGTGGGTGATCATGATCATCGCTGTTTGCGTTTCACTTTGCAAAGCTTTAATAAGTTTTAAAATTTGTGCTTGAATGGTTACATCAAGTGCCGTTGTTGGTTCATCTGCAATTAACAGTTCAGGGTTAGAAGCGAGTGCCATGGCAATCATGACGCGTTGTCGCATGCCGCCTGAAAGCTCAAAAGGAAACTGACTCGCACGTTTTTTAGGTGAAGGGATACCGACTTTGTCAAGCATGTCGACCGCTTTATCCCAAGCCATCTTACGCGACGCTTGTTGATGAATACGGATCGCTTCAGCAATTTGCTCACCAATTTTCATCGTTGGGTTTAAACTGGTCATCGGTTCTTGGAAAATCATGGAAATTTCATTACCACGGATTTTGCGCATCTCAGATTCTTTAAGCTTGAGCAAGTCACGACCTTTGAATAAAATTTCGCCACTCATGATTTGACCTGATGTGCCATGTAAAAGTTGCATAATAGACAAGCTCGTAATACTTTTGCCAGAACCCGACTCGCCAACAATGCCAATGGTGCGCCCCGCTTCTAATGAAAAGCTAATACCATTAACTGCTTTAACTTCGCCACGATCACTAAAAAAGGACGTTTTTAGATCACTGACTTGTAATAATGGTTGTGTCATCATCTCATACCTCCTAATTTAACTCCATGCGTTTATTGATGAGTCGATAGGAGATATCCACCAAGAAATTCACCACGACAAAGACCAGTGCATAAACAAGCACTGCACCTTGTAAAAGTGGAAAATCTTGCGCCCGAATCGCATCGACAACAAGCCTACCAAGACCATTAATCGCAAAGATACTTTCTGTAATAATTGCACCCCCAAGCAAGCTGCCAAATTGCAAGCCAACAATCGTCACCACTGGGATAAGACCATTTTTAAGGGCGTGTCTAAAGATGATCACACTGCTTTTGACACCTTTGGCATAAGCAGTACGGATGTAGTCTTGTGCCAGCACTTCTGTAAGTGAATTAGAAGTCATACGCGCAATAGCAGCCATCCCTGTAACGCCAAGGGTCAGCATGGGCATGATCATCTGTTGCCATGTGCCCCAACCAATAATCGGCAGCCAGTCCAGTCTGACACTAAAAAGTTGAATCAGTAAAATACCGAGCCAAAAATTCGGCATGCTTAAACCGACTAAAGAAACAAGCATCAATAGCTTTTCCACAAAGCTATATCGCGTTTTTGTTGCTGCAGAAAGAATGCCCACAATCAGTCCCAATAAAATAGAGAGTGATGTACCTGCAATCGCCAGCTGTAAAGTAATCAAAAATCGATTTTCAAAAATTTCAAGGACGACAGGTCGACCTGTGCGAATCGAAGTGCCCATATCACCTTGAAGCAAATTGCCAAAATAGTTCAAAAATTGCTCATGAAGTGGCAAATGAAGTCCTAAATTAATTCGCATTTGTTCCAGTTGCTCTGGATTGGCTGCTTCTCCTGCCATGATCCTCGCAGGATCACCTGGGATAAGGTGCAAGATTAAGAAAACAGCGATGGTAACACCAATGGCAACAGGAATCATTTGCAACAAACGTTTGATAAAAAAGTAAAGCATATCATTTACCTCCCTCTTGGCCTAAGTGCATCTCTGAGTCCATCACCAAGTAAATTAATCCCAAGCACAGTGATTAAAATAGACAGTCCTGGATACAAAACAAGATGCGGCGCTTGCAGCAAAAATTCACGTCCATCTGCCAGCATGGTCCCCCACTCAGGTGTAGGCTGTTGCGTACCAAGTCCTAAGAAAGATAAACTTGCTGCTGTTACAATGGCACTTGCCACATAAAGCGTCATTTGAACGGTAATCGGCGAAAGAATATTCGGCAAGATGTGACGTGTTAAAATCCGTAAGTCACTGGCACCCACTGTTTTAATCGCATCAATGTATTCTGCTTTTTTTACCTGCATCGCTTGACCACGTGCAATACGAGCAAAAATCGGCACGGCGAAAATAGAAACAGCAATAATCGTATTAAACGTGCCTGCTCCGAGAATCGTAATAATACCTAAAGCCAATAAAATACCTGGAAATGCAAGTAAAATATCACAAAAGCGCATGACAACGGCATCTACCCATTTGCCATAGTAACCTGAAATGATCCCAATCGTCACCCCAACAACAGCCCCAAAAAAAGAAGCAAGTACACCAATCATTAAACTGATCCGTGTACCAAAAATAAGCCTTGAGAACACATCTCGACCGAGTGCATCCGTCCCTAACCAATGATACGCTGAAGGCGGGCTAAGCCGACCGGGGACATCAATCGCAAGCGGGTCCAGTGGGGCAACAAGTGGCGCAAAAATCGCCATGATCACCAGCACAAACACAATGCTACCACCCATCACAATTTGTAAATTTTTCAAGCGCTTTTTTAATGTGGACATTACTTTTCCTCCTTGAGTCTCATTATTTTTCACTTCGACCGCTTTGAGAAAACGACGACCATAAACGCATAGGCTTGTCACACGAACCTATGCGTTACTTATTCACAATCAAACATTCACTTCATCAAATGGTCGTATCATTTAATGCCTTACATTAAAACTTTTTTCGGGTTTAATGTCACCACATAAATCACAGGTGCCAAAGTTGATAAGATCACTGCACCTAATCCAATGACATAAAATAAACCGATGGTTTGGATGCCTAAGGAAACGTCAAACTGAGCCATCATTTCATCCGCTGACATACTCGTTGTTGGAATTCCGATCTCATCAAAAATGGTCCATTCATGTCTCCAATTATCCCATGGATCATTGTTGACTTCCGCTGTCAATTCATTCATTAACATGTTATGAGAAACCCTACCGGAAATAAGACTACCGACAAAAACAGATAATGTGATGGCCACAAAAGATGTGACAAGGACTTCCATCAAAATTTGCGTAATGATTTTACCTTTTTTCTCTCCCAATGCTAAATAAACACCCATTTCATAACGACGATCGCGTAAAAATAACGTGATCAATAAACTAAGAATCAATAAAGTAGCACCAATGGACACATATAAAATCCAATTTGCAATGGTTTGCATCGTTGCCATCGAAGAAGCGATCTCATCAAAAGCACTTGATAAGTCTTCAAATTGATAAAAATCAGGTAAATAATGTGCGCCCGCTGTTCGAAAATGATCCATATCAGCGGGATCTTCCAACACGAATAACGGAATAACCCGCATTTGATGCTCCGAATTTTCCAGTTGATGACCGACCCAACCCGGCGCATCATAAGGAGAGGCTTCCCAAGCGGCCGCATGCTCCACTGCGATTCTTCTCGTCACATCTTCAATCGACCAGTTTGGTGCATAAATGGCATTTAATGCTCTGATTCTATCTTGGTATTCTTGACTATGTTGGACAACGTCGGGATCTAATGGAACATCAAATAGACCCACTACTTCAAACTCCAATCCGACACGGGCGTGAACATTCTCATCAATAAACATCTCCGGTCCCCACTCTATCCAAGAATCTCCATCAGGATCCGTTGGTAAAGTGATGACTTCATACAATTCAAACGTTGACCCGATGGCTAATTCATTGACATCAGCAAATGCGACGGAAATAAGCGCTGTCGCACGTTCATTTCCTGGGGTCAACTCACCTGACTCGAATTGGCGACCTTGTACCAACTCAATAATGCCTTCTTCAATGACAACCATTGAAGAACTAGAAACACCTCTTAAATCAAACCAATCTGGCACACCTTCTTGAAACCAAGACTCATGCTCACCTTCATAACGTCTCAAATCAAGGCTGCTTAAACCTACCATGGCCATGTAATCATAAAACGTCACATAATTCAAATCTCCGATGGCACGAACATCTGCTGGTGTTAAAATGGGTGGTGCTGGTGGAAAAGTTGTCTCCCAATCAAAGTCATAAGTCGACTCATATTCCCACCAAGCTTCATGGTCCATCCCGATCGACATAATGGGCTGCATGTTACGACGCAAATTGGCATCTGTGTTACTAATCGCTCCTTCTACAGAAATGGCGCCTGCGATCACTGATCCCAGTATAAACACAAGAAGCAGTAAAATGATGGTTTTTCCAGGTCTTCTTAAAACACTTGTCGTTGCTCTTTTCAAGAAATTCATATGTCTGTCAAGTATGAGGGTCACACTCGACATACACCTCCTTTTTATGCTGTTAGCTTGCAATTGTAAATGATTTAAACTTTAAAATACTGATGTAACGTATTATAACACAAAATCAATGAGAAAAGCGTCTTAATTTTGTGGCAAATTTGTGGCATTCCCAAGCTCAAACGTTAAAACTGATCTTGTTCTTCATCAACTGCGTTACCTTCTAAAACAGATAAAAATATCGCAAGACGCTAGTTCATGTCGATGCGATATTTTTTTGCTCCCCATTTTCTAATCATCATCTCCCGGTGGCATCTCTATTGGTGGTGGTGCATCAACAGGCGGTTGTAAATTTCCAAGACTTACTTCAACAATGATGTTCGTATTTAAAGGGACACGTTGTCCATAATGAGATTGACTAACAACCGTACCACGAGGCTCCCAAGAATTAACACGGCGAAACTCAACGCTCAAAGAAGCACCTCTATCATTCATTTCGAAAAGCTCTCGTTCAATGCCTTGCTCTGTTCCCCACATATCTATCCACGGTCGCCCTAACGAGTAAACGACTTGAACTGTCGGATTTTCTCCATAAAGTTCTTCTCCATATGCAACAGACTGAGAAATGAATCTACCAAATATGACAGTGTCATGATACCTTTGAACAAAATCAACAGCTAAACCATCCTCAAAGTCAAGACTCATTGCTTCCGCTTCTGACATTCGAATATTCGCAAAGTTCGGCACAGGAATGGGTATGCCAGCTGAAAGCGTCAACGTCAATGTTTCACCAACAGGTAGCCTTGTCCCAGGTGAGTGACTTTGTGCCAAGACAGTGCCACGTTCAATGGTTCTATGTGGTTCGTATTCAAGGACAATGTCAAGCGCAGGATGGGCTTCAATAAACTGCTCAAATTGCTCAGGCGTATTCCCCACCATATTACCAATTGTGACTGTCTCCGGTCCTGTTGACACGTAAACACTCATGGAATCACTTCGTCTAAAGTTCTCTGGGTCTACAGTACTTGGAAAATCAACACGAATAACATGGTTATTTTCAATCTCAGCATGACTTTGTTCTCTGAACGTAATCCCTCTGATGCGCATGTCATTCATCCATGCGGTAATTTGGGCACGCGTCATCGCTTCAAAGTCTGGTAATTCAACAATTTCATTCATATTCGGACCAAGACTAACAGTAAAGGTGATCGTAGCACCTGCCTGAATCGTACTTTCTGGCTCACGATTTTGTAACATAATAATGCCTTCATCAAATTCAAGACTGTAAGCTTCCTCGCGAGTAACACTAATGTTGTTATTAATTAGCCAACCATTTAAGCTGTTGTTCCCTTCAATAGGTTCACCAACCCAATTAGGTATTTCAACGGTATTTAACATCCGAAAAACAAAAAATCCAATCATCGCAACAACGATGGCAACACCACCGAAAATGCCATATTTCGTCATTTGACGTTTATGAAAGGTACTGTCTTTTGTAACCACATGCTCGGGTGCTTTAATAATCGCACTCGCACTTTGAGCTGGACGCGTCGCCGTCCCTGATGTTCTAGGTCTTGAAGATGGCTTAGCAGCAGTGTCTTTTTTTTCTGCTTCTGCAACCATTTTGTCAGCAAGTTTTTTATTTTCTGTCACATTCACTTGACTGGGTGTTTCTTTGTTAGGAGGCGTCGTTTCTTTAGCAGGCGTTGTGTGCTGCTCAGTTAAAGGTTTTTGCGTATTGCCTCCACTGAATCCTGATAGAAAATCGCCATTTTTACTCATCTAGAAATTGCCCTCCTTTAAGCTTGAAAATAACGTCAGCTTGTGCTGCAATATCTTTCGAATGGGTCACGACAACCACACATTTGTCATGCTCATGGGCAAGGTTCTTTAAAATATTGACAATTTCAGCTTCCATTTCTTCATTTAAATTCCCCGTCGGCTCATCTGCTAAAATCAAATCGACATTTGTTGACAAAGCACGCGCGATCGCAACGCGTTGTTGCTCTCCACCTGATAACTTATTAACAGTCCGATCTGCTTTATCACGGGTAATCCCAATGTGATCCAGTAAATTATACGCAACGGATGCTTCATCAGCAGGCAAGTCATTTTCAGTAATACTCATGGCCACACGTACATTTTCTGCAGCCGTCATAAACGGAATTAAATTATAAGCTTGAAAAACCATGCCGATATGATTTCGACGATATTTTTCAGCACCAATGTCTCGATTAATATCTTTGTTTTCAAATAGAATCTGCCCACCATGCGGCTTGTCTAATGCACTAATCAATGATAAAAAGGTCGTCTTACCTGAACCTGAATCTCCTAAAATAGCGTGAAACTTACCTTTTTCAAAACCCGCACTAATGTTATCTAAAATCACACGCTTATTTTCACCATCTTGAAAACCATACTGTACGTTTACAACTTCTAAAATTGCCATCAACCATAACCACCTTTAATTTTTATCTGCTATTTGGGCTAAACTAAACTGCAGTGTCGACACTGCCTCATAAACCCACATGTTAATCCTTTAATTATCACACTTACATTAAGACTTTCTTCGGATTTAATGTGACAACATATACAACAGGTACCAGTGTTGATAACACAACGGCGCCTAATCCAATGATGTAAAATAAACCAACGGTTTCAATACCAAGTGAAACCTCAAATGCATCAATCATCTCATCTACTGACATTTGATTAGTCGGAATGCCAATTTGGTCAAATATCGTCCAATCGCGATTCCAGTGATCATCGCTTTGCTCTGCTTGAAGCTGGTTTATCAGCATGGCGCGTGACATCTGAGATGAGAGAAGATGACCAACAAAGACCGATAATGTAATGGCCACAACTGATGTGACAAGAACTTCCATTAAAATTTGCGTGATGATCTTTCCTTTTTTCTCACCTAATGCCAAGTAAACACCCATTTCATAACGACGATCTCGTAAGAATAACGTAATTAACAAACTCAAGATCAACAAAGTTGCACCAATGGAAACGTATAAAATCCAATCCGAAATGGTTTGCAGCGTTGCCATTGAAGACGAAATGCCATCAAATGTACTTGATAAATCCACCAACATATGATGATCCGGCAGTAACGGTGTTGCTGCTGCTCTAAAGTCATCTAAATAAGTAGGATCTTCTAATCTAAAAAGAGGCGTCACACTTCTTTCTGGCGCTTCCTCTGGTCCATGCGTCATCCACTCAGGCTGCTCGACATCAACAGCATCCCAAACCGATCCAAGGGCAGCCTCCCGCCTTGCATCAACATCTTCAATCGCCCAGTTTGGCACATACATCGTACTACTAACATGCGTTACTCGGTCCCAATAGTCTTGATGGTTCTCATCTACATCTGGGCCTAAAGGAATATCATAAAAACCAATGATTTCAAATTCCATGCCAACCCGTGCATAAATATTATCATCGGCCCACCAATCTGTTCCCCAGCCCCATAGTTCGCCATCTTCATCTGGAAACATCACAAAGTGATACAAAGTGATCGTTGAATGAAGGGCTAAATTGTTATAATTTGCAAAGGCTTCTGACACAATAATCGCAGAACGATCTCCTCCAGCTACCAATTCACTTTCTTCAAACTGACGCCCTTGTACCACTTCCATAATCCCTTGTTCAACTTGAACAAGTTCATGCGTGCTCGTTCCTCGCAAAGTAAAACTCCTTGGCTCTCCATCCATGCCGCCAAATCCCGTTCTGCCATCTGCCGTATACGGTGAAAGATCAAAGCTTTGTAGCCAGCCTTCGATGATGTAATCATAAAAACCAACGTAATCTAGTGCACCAATGGCACGAACATGATCGACCGTTAAAGCAGGTGGATGCGGTGGAAATGTGGTGATCCAATCAAAATACTCCCCCTCTAGTGTATTCGCCCAATCTTGATGGTTCATTTCAATTGAAACGATCGGTTGCATGTTTCGACGCAAATTAGCATCTGTGTTACTAATCGCCCCTTCTACAGAAATGGCGCCTGCAATCACTGTCCCCAAAATAAACACCAGCAGCAGCAAAATAACTGTTTTCCCTGGCCTTCTTACAATACTTGTCGTTGCCCTTTTAAAAAAATTCATATGCTTGTCAAGCGTAAATCACACCCGACATACACCTCCTTTTAATTTTTTGAATTCAGATCATCGCTTTTTATTAAACAGAAAAAAATCTGAATTTGTTACCATAGCAACTATTATAGCATACCTTTGTGACTAAAGCGTGACATTTTTGTGGCAAAATTGTGGAAAATTTGTGGTATTTCCAAATGTCATCCTGACTTTAAACAAATCCCCATCAACCGTTAGCTCAAAGCCTCCACCTGCTAACTCAACAAAGCTTTTCACAAGAGCAAGCCCGAATCCTGATACCATGTGTTGTACTAATCTCTTTTATCTTCATTGGGTTTGAAATAGTAATCCATATTGTGAGAGATCGTTGTAATCATTAGATTCTCTACAATCTTCAAGGAATCAGTCGTTCTTTCATTGTACAAATATTTCGCTGCAACCAACAATAAAGAGATAAATTGAATGATAATCGCACCAAAGAATGACACAAAGATAACAGCATCTATCTCTAACCAATTAAGTCCATTGGCAATTAATAACATCATCACAATGACAAACTGAATGACAATCCCAATCCAGATTTTCTTAATCATCTTTTTACGTTCTTTATGCTCCGCTTTTTCTCGATGTTGCCAATCCGTGTAAATGCCATCTGCCAGTATCACTGATTTTTGCAAGAGGTCAAAATGAAAAGCATCTCTCGTTTCCATCTCAGCCTTAACAGGGGTAACATCAAGCTTCTTTTTATTTCTTAATTGATTGAGTTTTTCTTTATTCATCACCAAATCATCCCTAAATTTCTAAGCCTTACATGCGTGGCTTCTAATGACACAGCAAATCTCATGGCAAGTTCCGATGAGTCATCAGACAAGAAAAAGCCACGTTTAAAAAGTCGCTCTGGCATTAACAATTCAGCTGCAAAAGCATTGGCTGCAATTTCTCTTGGATCAGTTCCTGTCGTCGTAACGCCATTTCTAAAAATACTGTGTGCTTCATCACCTTCTAAATGATTAAGCACAAGATGACCTATTTCATGCGCCACAGTAAACCTTTGTCTTGTCAGTGCATCCTGATCGTTTACCGCGATCATATAGCCAGAGGCTTCTTTGTATAAAAAGCCTGCAATCTGCTCTTCCGTATCAACTTCTGGATCATCTGCAAAAATGTCATTTAAATTACCTTCTAGTAGCTTAATCCCTAGCGCTTCAATAATTTTGTCTAAATCAGTGATGAACTGACTTGAATCCAACGCTTCATCAATGTTGAAGAATTGTTCGTAAAGCTCAATTGCTTTCTCTGCTGCTGATTTTTTATCTAAAATCTTGCTTGAATTAGCCATCGTCATAAGATTGCGCTCCTTCTTAAACAGTCTTTTTAATACATACATTATATCACAATCCCAAGCTTAAATAAACACGCTTTTTCAAAAATCGTCTATTTACTATCAGTTCATCATATAGTATGCACAGCTTGCAAAAAATCAACCTCGTCACACATCAGCCATCTCTGCTACCTAGGTGCTTGCATGACTGATTCAACCCACTCACAGCCTTTAAAAAATCTGTCTGCAACATTTCTTCGCAGGCGCTCACTACTTTCTCAATGGCAAGCGAAATGTCAATCCCTTCTTCCGTTGTAAAGCCGCCCAACACATGGTCCGTTATTTTCCCATGCGCTGGTTTTCCGATGCCAATCTTAAATCGTTTGAAGTCTTCACCTGCCAAGTGTAAAATCATCGACTTAATCCCATTATGCCCACCTGCACTGCCTTTTTCTCGACCGCGGACTTTTCCCGTTTCCATATCGAGGTCATCGTAAATGACAATGACATCTTCGTTATAAAGGTCGTAAAAATCCATTACTTTTTGAACGGACTCGCCTGATAAATTCATATACGTCATCGGCTTAAGCAACATCACTTTCTCGCCATTTAAATGCACACTTCCCATTTCTCCTTGAAACTTCTTTTCTTCACACATCGAAACATGCCACTTTTTGGCTAATTCGTCGATGACCCTAAACCCGACATTGTGCCGAGTCTCTGCGTATTTCTTTCCTGGATTTCCTAATCCCACGAATAATTTCATTTATCAACACTTCCCTTAAAAAAACAGACCAAAAAATCATGCTTGTTTACGATCGTATCACATTCTCTGATTAAAATCAACCTTTCTTAAAAAAGGTCGACAAAGAAAATTCGTTTACAGCTAAAACATGAGACGCATCTTGAGCAGTCTCATGAAAAAATTTGCACGCAACTAGACATTGTTTTCATTTTATTGTATAATTGGTGCAAGGTATATTCTGTCACATTCTGTTAAAAAAACAAAATGACTGAAGAAATTAAAACGTGGAAAGTGACTTAACGACTTCCGCAAACGCGCATTTTATGATAACAAGGAGCCTGTAATTCATGTCATTTAATCAATTAAGTAAATTTTCATTTAAAAATCAAAAAAATCCAAATTTAATGGTCGCCCTCTTGCTGATTTTAATCATCTTGATCAGTTATACCCTTTACATTAATTTCTCCTATTACTGGGACTTTTTACATTCTGATATCGTCGCTGATCTTGCCTTTATACGAGAGGCTGCTCGTTCTTTTAGTTTGTTTCCTGCTGGCTGGGCACATCTTAACGAGATGCGCTTTGTTTATATCACAACACCAGCTATCTTATTTTATTGGTTAACAAGGAATGTACACCTTGCCTACTCCCTTGCCGTTTCATTCATGTTAATTGTAAATCTTGCTTTGTTTTATTACATGATGAGCTTTAAAAAAAGAAATATAATGGCGATGTTCGCAGGCGTTATGGTGTTACTCATGTTTTTCTCCAGATACACCATTTTTTCAGTCTTCTCTATCTTATTTGTTAATGGTTCTTTATCGACCCATCTTGCGACTGTTTTTATAACATTAGGTGTCTATTTACGCACAAAATACAACAAAGTCGACACTTTCAAATGGCAAAAAGCCTTGTGGATCATCACATTATTGCTTGCATTTGCTCAAGGGATACAATCGACAAGAATGGTGATTGTCTTATACGTACCTTTAATCTTTGTAGAAATTTTACCCCTTTTACGCAGCATCAATAACAAGTCCTCTCAAATAAATGGGGCTGGACTCCTTTATGCATGCGCTGCTTTTGCGCTTCATCTATTAGGAATGCTATTCATTCATCTATTGACTCGTAATGGGGCTGTTTTCGTGGAAGAAGCTGGTCTTACCTTTGGGTTGAATTTAGCGAATACCACTCAATTTATTGAACGAACGTTCCAATCTATGACCACTTTATTTTACGCTTTTGGGTTAGTAGGTGGTAGTGGGCTATTTTCTATCGAAGGGCTTATTTTCATCATCAGAGCCAGCTTCCTCTTCACGCTCACCTTTCTTTACTTTCAGACGCCAAAAGATGATGCAGATCAAAATTTAGTTCATGTACTGATAACCACCCTCATGTTTTCTACGCTCTCTCAAGCGTTTATTACCATCGGAATCGGAGAACGTTTTAACTTCACCGCCACCTCTTTGATCGCAGCTATTTTTATCATTGTCATTTCTCCCATGATAGAAAATGTACCCGTTAAAACAGTCGGCTTTAGTGAAGCAGAACACAATGAGAAACATCAACTTCATGACGTTTTAAACAAGATGCTGACCCCTCAACGTTTACAAAAGTATGTGGCTGCTAGTTTGATTGCCACTGTGTTAATCGGCTCACTTTTTAGCATGACGACTTTAGGCATTCAGAGAAATGCTAATTTGACGGCAGATAGACAAAGAATTGTCGACTTTTTATTAGAAGAAGAACTGACGGTCGGTTACGGTGCTTTCTGGCAGGCCCTCGCTATTACTGGGGTTGCAAATTGGGAAGTTGTGGTCATTCCTTTCCATTCCAATTTAGGGGTTGTTGGCAACCCTTTGCGACAAGGTGTTGCTTATCATGATTTTTTTCATGATGAAGAACGGGTGTTTTTGATCGGATCTGTAACACACATAGAAGAAGCTTACGACCACCATAGAATGGGGTACGTTTTGCAAACTGGACAAAGGCATGATTTCCCTGGCGGTTGGGTCGTTTATATTTTTGATGAGAATCATTGGGCAACCTTAAAAGAAGACAGCTAATGATCATGGTGCAAAAGCGACGATCATTAACATCTTGAAACTAAAAAGCTCGCATATGCGAGCTTTTTAGTTTCGATTATTCAGCAATCCCTGCCATCGGTTTAAATAGATCCGACACAGGTTGATCATTTAAAATGTGTTTAACACCTTCTGCCAACAAGTAAGCAATGCTTTGTTGTTTGATCTTTTCACTTTGCTTATCTTTACCTAAAGAAATGGTGTTGGTTGTGACGAGTTCCACCAGGGCTGAATTGTTAATTCGATCGACAGCTGGACCTGAAAGAATCGGATGGGTACATGCCGCATAGACAGCTTTTGCACCACGTTCTGCCAATGCATTAGCTGCTGTTTGCAATGTGCCAGCGGTGTCAATCATGTCGTCAATGATGATGGCAGTTTTCCCTTCCACTTCTCCAATTAACCCCATGACTTCAGCGACATTAGGTTTCGGACGTCGTTTGTCGATAATCGCAATCGGCGCATCTAAGTGCTCAGCTAGTTTTCTTGCTCGTGTTGCACCTCCATGATCAGGTGCAACAACAACAACGTCTTGTAAATTTTTTTCAATAAAATATTTCGCCATGGTTGGCAACGCTCTAAAATCGTCAATCGGAATGTCAAAGAAACCTTGAATCTGACTTGCATGTAAGTCCATCGTCATCATTCTGGTTGCACCTGAAGCTTCAATTAAATTCGCAACTAGTTTAGCCGTAATTGGTTGACGTGCACGCGCTTTACGATCTTGACGTGAGTAACCATAATAAGGGACAATTAAATTAATTGTTTTCGCTGAAGCACGTTTTAATGCATCTACCATTACCAATAATTCCATTAAATTTTCATTAACGGGGGTAGACGTTGGTTGGATCACAAAAACGTGATGACCACGAACCGTTTCTCCAATTTCAACTTGAATTTCACCATCTGCAAAGCGACTCGTTGTACACTCGCTCAACGGTACCTTCATATATGCGGCAATCTCCTCTGCCAATGCACGATTTGCACTTAAACTAAAAATTTTAAACTTTTTACGATTTATTTCGGCCATCAAGCACCATCCTTAATCATTATGACAATATACTTATCCATTTTACAACATTTCATACATTTCTTCAATAGTCCTTATTAATAATAACGCTATCTAAGCAAGAAGAAAAGCCACTTCTCTGTTAATGACTCTAGCTGACAGCATGAGCGGGGAAAAGCCGTCTTCTGGGCTTTTCGTAGTGGTTAGCAGCTATAGATGTTGATATTTGTCCTAGGTGGATTCCCTAAACATTGCGCTCATTTTTCGTCTTTTTGTGAACCCTTATCTGTTGATTGATGTTACCCTCACCTTCTTTTCGTACTCATCTTGATAAATCCCTATTTTTCAGGTATAATAAAAGTAAACATGTTTGCTTGAGGAGGTGTATGTCAAATG
>WRKJ01000084.1 GCA_009778135.1 Defluviitaleaceae bacterium | reverse complement strand
ATTATATGCCGGAATAGCTCAGCTGGTAGAGCAACTGACTTGTAATCAGTAGGTCGCGGGTTCGACTCCTGTTTCCGGCACCACTTGTTTAAATTTGATTTCTTGATCATCACTTGTGAGCTGTGTATCATTTATTTGCGGATGTGGTTTAGTGGTAAAACATAACCTTGCCATGGTTAGGTCGAGGGTTCGATTCCCTTCATCCGCTCCATTAATTTTTAATAAAATAATTGGCATCAAATAGAACCTATTAACATATATTACTTATAGGATAATTTATGGCGCCATAGCCAAGTGGTAAGGCGTGGGACTGCAACTCCCTGATCATCGGTTCAAATCCGATTGGCGCCTCCATTTATTTGATAAGGTTTAATATGGCGGTCGTGGCGAAGTGGTTAACGCATCGGATTGTGGCTCCGACATTCGGGGGTTCGATTCCCCTCGATCGCCCCATTAATTTAAATTTGATAACTGCTCTTGTAGCAGTTTTTTACTTTTTGTGGTAAAATAGTTATATGCTGATAAAGTGTTTAGATTTATTTAAAATAGAAAGGAATTTGCAACAGTGGCTATTTAGTCTTACTGGGATGCAAAAGGTGCAGATGATATGGACGTAGGAAATAAAATTAATTCATTAAGAAAGACAGATGAAGAGAAGAGAAAGCCAACAGTGATGGAAGAGGTTGTGAGCTGGGTTAAAACAATTGTTGGAACGTTAATAGCAGTCCTTTTAATTACCACATTTGTTTTTAGGACCGTCGAGGTGCAAGGGAACTCCATGAATCCAACGCTGGTTCATGGTGAACGGATTATTGTCTGGCAGTTGTTTTATTCACCGATGTTTTCTGATATTATTGTACTTGAACATACTGATGGGAATTTGCACGTAAAACGAATTTTGGGGACGCCTGGTGATCATGTTGATTATATCGAAGGCCAGATGATCGTTAATGGTGAGCTTGTTGATGAGCCTTATATTGCACCTGAGGTAAGTACCAACGGATTTACGTTTGAGAATTTATGCCAAATTAGAAATCATGGTGAAGATTGTAGGGTTATTCCAGATGGTTATTTTCTTGTTTTAGGAGACAACAGAAATCGAAGTGGTGATAGCCGTGAATATGGATTGGTTCATGAATCACAAATTATGGGGCGCGTGACATTGAGATTTTTACCATTTAGTGCCTTTGGCATTGTAAATTAGTGATTAGTGGAGGAGAATTAATTGATGAGTGATCAGAGCAAAATGGTATTCAAGTCTGGATTTGTAGCAATTGTGGGTCGTCCGAATGTTGGAAAGTCGACATTTTTAAATCGTGTTTTGAAGCAGAAAGTCGCAATCATGAGTGACAAAGCCCAAACAACACGAAATAAAATTCAAGGGGTGATCACTGATGATGAATCGCAGATTGTCTTTATTGATACACCTGGGATTCATAAGCCTAAACATGAATTGGGAAAATTTATGACGGACTTGGCCCTTGGGACTTTGAATGAAGTGGACATGGTCATGTTTATGGCACCGGCTAATGAAAAAATTGGTCCAGGAGATCGTTTTATTATTGAACATTTAAAACGTGTAAAAAAACCTGTTTTTCTTGTTATTAACAAAATTGATACGATTAAAAAAGATGAATTATTAGAAGTAGTCGCCAATTTTAAAAAAGAGCATCAGTTTGACGGTGCCATACCTATTTCAGCAGTCTCAGGTGAGAATGTCGATACATTACTAGCAGTTGTAAAAGAAAATTTAGAAGAAGGACCTCAGTTTTATCCGACTGATTTTGTGACAGACCATCCGGAACGCTTTATTATTTCTGAGCTGATTCGTGAGAAAGTCTTACACTTGACCCATGAAGAGATCCCGCATTCCGTCGCTGTTGTGATTGATGAAATTTACCGTGATGAAGCACAAGAAAACTTGATTCATGTTTCAGCAACGATTATTGTAGAACGCAAGTCGCAAAAGGGGATTTTAATTGGAAAACAGGGAAACATGTTAAAGGAAATTGGGACACTTGCTCGAAAAGACATTGTTAATTTATTAGGAAGCAAAATCTATCTTGAGTTATGGGTGAAGGTTCAAAAAGATTGGAGAAATAAAAAAGTTCATTTAAGTGATTTTGGATACAGTGATAAACAATATTAATTTTGAGGTATACTATCGTTCTAACCTGCGTAAAATATTGGTAAAGAAGGGCGCACTAATGTTGGAGGCATCGGTTATGGATAGTTTTGAATGGGAAGTCTTTAAAAGAACAGGTCGTATTGGCCATTATTTAATGATGAAACAACGCGAACAAGAAAATCAAACTTATTTAGAAGAGTTTGGCAGTGAAGAAGTGTTCAATGATGAAGCGGAACTTGACGAGTGATGTAACGCACTTGTTTAGAAAGTGAGGAGCTTGTTAATTGTGAGCATTCAGCTTGAAGGGATTGTGTTAAAAAGTTTTGATTATCAAGACCATCATAAAATTGTTAAACTAATAAGTCCATCTCATGGACTTATTAGCGTTTTTGTTAGCTATGCCAATCAGAAGAAATCAAAACATCGAAGCCTTGTTGAACCTTGTACATGTGTGACCCTTCATGTGAAGGCGCCAAGTCATGAGCATGGTGGCCTTTATTACTTGGTCCAAGGTGATGCGATTGATTCTTTTTATGAACTGAAGGTTGATTATGAGAAGGTGATGATGTTTTATGAGATGGTTGAAATTATGATCAAAGGTGATGTTGATGAGATTCATTTGCCTTATGCTTATCGACTGTTGAAAGAAATTTTAACATGTCATGCCACCGACTTGTTGACGTTTCGGTTTTTAATTGTCATTTTTAAAGCAAAGATGTTGGTTGCTGTCGGGTTGCAGCCAGCGATTGATGGTTGTATCAGTTGTAAGCAGCGGCATGATATTGTGACAGCAAGTGTGAGTGAAGGCGGCCTTGTTTGTAAGGTTTGCTATACAGGAAGTGGTATCTGGCTAACTGCCGATTTGATTCCTTTATGGCGTGGCTTATTTAAAGGACCGATCAAACGTCTCGCTATGCTAGATGTAACGACGTCACAAGTAGAACTTTTAGAAACATGGATGAAGTCTTATTATGAAGGTTACAGTCATATTAGATTTGCCAAACGGCTTGTCATTTAAGCCTTCGCTTTTAGAATTTTTGCATGATATTTTGTATATTTTAAATGGGCTAGAGGCTTGTGTTTTAGCACTGTTTGAGATATAATAGAGTATCATGCAATTTTTGTGCACGAAAGAGAAAATATGAGGTGATTTGCGTGGATCAGGTGTCGATGGAAAAGATTGTGAATGTTGCAAAGACAAATGGATTTGTGTACCAAGGAAGTGAAATTTATGGGGGCCTTGCCAATACATGGGATTATGGACCACTTGGATCACGCTTTAAAAATAATGTTAAACAAGCTTGGATTCATCGTTTTATAACGTCTCGTTATGACAATGTACTCATTGATTCAGCCATTTTGATGAATCCCAAAACTTGGGTTGCGTCGGGTCATGTCGGCGGTTTTAGTGATCCTTTAATGGATTGTAAAGCCTGTAAAACCCGTCATCGTGCAGATAAGTTGATTGAAGAACATGGTGATGATCTTGTTGCTGATGGTTGGACCAATGAACAAATGATGACGTATATTAAAGAAAATGGTATTATTTGTCCCGATTGTGGGAAACAAGAGTTTACTGATATTCGTCAGTTCGAATTAATGTTTAAAACGCATATGGGTGTCGTAGAAGATGCGTCAGCTGTGGTTTATATGCGTCCTGAAACAGCTCAAGGCATTTTTGTGAACTTTAAGAATGTTTTGCGTTCGTCGCGTAAGAAAATTCCTTTTGGAATTGGTCAAATTGGAAAGTCTTTTCGAAATGAAATTACACCCGGAAACTTTATTTTTAGAACAAGAGAATTTGAGCAAATGGAATTAGAGTTTTTTTGTAAGCCGGGTGAAGATGGCCAATGGTATGAATTTTGGAAAACATATTGTATGCAGTTTTTAACAGATTTGGGTATGAAATCTGAAAATGTGAGAATGCGTGAACATACTGAAGCAGAATTAAGCCATTATAGTAATGGAACATCAGATATTGAGTATAAATTTCCATTTGGTTGGGGAGAACTATGGGGAATTGCGAATCGTACCGATTATGATTTAAATGCACATATGACAGCATCTGGTGTTAGTTTTGAATACCAAGATCCCATCACAAATGAGAAATACATTCCCTTTTGTATTGAGCCATCAGTCGGACTCGATCGACTGATGTTGGCTTTATTTATTGATGCTTATGAAGAAGAGCAGTTAGAAAATGGCGAAACACGTGAAGTATTAAGATTTCACCCCGCGCTTGCGCCTTATCAAGTAGCAGTTTTACCTTTGATGAAAAAAATTAATGCGGGTGCATTGGAATTGTTTGATCAATTGTCACAAACTTTTTCAGTTGATTACGACGAAGCGGGATCAATTGGTAAGAGATACCGTCGTCAAGATGCCATTGGGACACCTTTTTGTGTCACGTATGATTACGAATCAATGGAGGATCACACGGTAACAGTTCGCCATCGAGATACCATGAAACAAGCGCGTATTGCCATTTCTGATTTAGCAGCATATCTTTCTGAAAAGGTACGCCTGTGACCAATGGTATTAACTTAAGGTTATTTTTAGCCTTAATCCACCTGTAACAGCTGCACGACCGTTTGCCATTGCGATTTTTTGACATTACCGAACCTGAGTGATCGCTCAGAACCGCTAATGCCAAAAAATCACTGCGAAATGGGGTAAGTTTTAGGGCTTCGTTTTTCTTAAGTTAATGACATTGCGCTTGTGACATGCTTTTTGTTTGTGATGTTTAATTGTGTGTGAATGTAAGACATAGAAACAGAAATGGGGTGTTGACTTTGGATCGTAAACAACTAGCAGATCACATTAAAGCTAGCGTTAGCGTTGTTGATGTTGTTAATCGCTACGTTAAGTTGTCCAAATCAGGGAATAATCACAAAGGGTTATGTCCTTTTCATAACGAGGCGACACCTTCATTTTTAGTTTCAGAAGATAAAGGCATTTACAAATGTTTCGGTTGTGGTGAAGGTGGAGATGCCATTTCTTTTCTTTCAAAGATGGAAGGTATCTCTTATTCTGAAGCGTTAGTGCGACTCGCTGATCACGCAGGTGTCGATCAAAAGATGCTTCAACACATGCAAGGAAGCAAAGCGCATTACAGTTTTGAAAAAGAGTTTGCTCTTTTAAAGTTTGCCCAAGGCTTTTATCAGTATTATTTATTGAACACTGCTGAAGGGAAAATAGCATGTGATTACTTAGCTGGTCGTGGCATCACAAAAGAAATCATTGAACAATTTAACATTGGACTTGCGCCACGAGATGGCAATTTGCTCATTAAAGCATTGGCATCAAATGGGCATTCTTTTGAAGTGGCAAAGCATGCTGGCTTGATTGGACAAAACGAAAATGGCGATTATTATGGACGCTTTAGGTCACGCATCATGTTTGGTGTAACCAATGAGCAAGGGAATGTGGTGGGCTTTAGCGGGAGAATTTATTTATCCGATGACCCTACTGAGGCTAAATATGTGAATTCGCCTGAATCAAACGTTTTTCAAAAGTCACGTCTTATTTATCATTTACACGAAGCAAAGAAAACAGCAAGAGTCACAGGGAAAATCGTCATGTTTGAAGGTTTTTTAGATGTCATCGCTGCACATAAAGCGGGTGTCTCAGAAGCTGTCGCTACGATGGGCACGGCGTTGACAGGAGAACATGTCAACGTGCTAAGTCGCCATGTTCGTGAAGTGATCCTTGCATTTGATGGTGATAAAGCGGGACTTGCAGCGACTGCTAAAGCGATCCCACTCTTGTTAGCATCAGGTTTACAAGTTAGCATTGTTTTGATCCCTGATGGACTTGATCCTGATGACTATGTCAAGCAAAAAGGCGTGGATGCATTTAGACAGCTCATTAAAAATCCATTGGGTGCCATCGACTTTCAATATGAATATTTAAAACAAGGTTTACTTTTAGAAACGACTGACGGGAAACTTGAGTTCGAACGTCGTTTAATCGCTTTTGGAAACGGATTGCCCGATCGGTCTTTGGGTCAGGCTTTACTTAGAAAATTAAAAGATGAGCTTTATGTAAAACAACAGCGTAATTGGAACGCTCATGAGAAACAGCAAGAAGGGTTGTATCGGCGTCCAACGTATCATCAGTCGACGATGATAACGCCAAGGTTAGAAGTGATGTCTGGAGAAGTAAAAGCAGAAAAGGAATTAATCTATTATATGCTGCTAGACCGACAAGTATTTGAATGGGTGCTTGTTCAAATAGGAACGGCTTTTAATATTGATGTGTATCGAAAAATCGTTCAAGCGATAGAAGCTTATTATTTTGAAAATAAGGTGATGAATCAAACGGAGTTTTTAAATCAACTAGACCCTCAAATGATGCGTGTTACACAAGACATCATCTATGAATTAAAAAACCGACCTCAACGATGGTCTCATGAAATGATTATGGAATTGATAGATAAAGTACAAAAAGGTGCGTTAAAACTGGCGCATGCTGGGAAGAAAGAGCTATTTTATGAAGCTAGCCATGAGCAGCAGTTAGCGATGATGGGTGAATTAACTGCTGGTCTTGTACATTGATTGGAGTGATTGGATGGCAAAGAAGAAGCAAGAGTTGACAATGGAGCAAGTTCAAAACAAGCTGTTAAAAGGGGGGCGTGAACGTGGTTTTTTAACCCACGATGAGATTAATGAAGGGTTTAAACCATTTGGTCTAGATAAGGATATGATGGACACCATTTTAGACGTTTTTGATTCTGAAGATATTGATGTCATTGACAAAGCTGTTAAAGGTTTAGGCGTCGGAGTTCCAATTGATGATATGGAAGATCTCGAAGATGATTTAGATTTAAGCGACATTGAAAAAGTGGTTCAAGAAGCAGATGTGATTATGCCAGCTGATATGCTCGAAGAGTTTCCTGATATTAAAGAAGAAATGGCTGAAGCCGGTGGCGCGCCAAAGCCTCCTGAACCTGCTTTTGAGTTAAGTTCAAACTTCAAAATGAACGATCCAGTCCGCATGTATTTAAAAGAAATTGGTCGTGTGGAATTGTTGAATTTCAAAGAAGAAATTGAGTTGTCAAAAAAAGCAGAGCGTGCTGAGATTGCAATTGAGATTACAAAACAGCGTGAACAAAACAGTGAAATCAGTGCTGAAGTGATCGAGAGAATCGACTATTTGATCAATGAAAAAGGAGAATCTATCAGTGGAAATGAACTGCTGGTTGACATTCTTGAGCTTGACGAACAAGCATTTGATAAGGTTTTAATTGAAGGTGAAATTGCTAAGAAGAAACTTGTGGAAGCTAATTTGCGCCTTGTGGTGTCCATTGCAAAACGTCACGTTGGGCGCGGCATGATGTTTTTGGACCTTATCCAAGAAGGTAACATGGGTCTGATGCGTGCAGTAGAAAAGTTTGATTACCGGAAAGGATTCAAATTCTCGACTTATGCGACGTGGTGGATTAGGCAAGCGATTACGCGTGCGATTGCAGATCAAGCACGTACCATTAGAATTCCTGTTCACATGGTTGAAACCATCAATAAACTCATTCGTGTGCACAGGCAGCTCATTCAAGAACTTGGACGTGAACCAACACCAGAAGAAATGTCTCAAACACTTGATATGCCACCTGAGAAAATTCGTGAAATTATGAAAGCTGCACAAGAACCAGTTTCACTTGAAGCACCTGTTGGTGAAGAAGATGACTCCCATCTTGGAGATTTTATTCCTGATGCAGACGCCATGTCTCCTTCGTCGTTTGCGTCTAATTCAATGTTGAAATATGAACTTGACGAAGTACTCAGTACGTTAACAGAGCGTGAGAAAAAAGTCTTACAAATGCGGTTTGGTTTGATTGATGGCATGACAAAAACACTTGAAGAAGTCGGGAAAGAATTCAATGTTACACGCGAGCGTATCAGGCAAATTGAAGCCAAAGCGTTGCGTAAATTACGTCACCCGTCTAGAAGTCGAAAATTGAAGGATTTCATGGAAGATGAATAGGAAATTATCAAAAAGATTAAGTGCGTGCTTGGACGCACTTTCTTCGCATTCAAGGATTGCCGACATTGGAACAGATCATGCGTATTTGCCATGTTATGGCATTGTAGCAGGTATCATCAAGTCGGCAATTGCCATTGATGTCATTGACGGTCCCCTTGAACAAGCAAAATCAACGATTGACCATTATGAATTAGCAGGTCGAGTTGAATTGCGAAAAGGGTCAGGACTTGAACCGCTTAAAATCGGAGAAGTAGAAGGTGTTGTCATGGCTGGAATGGGTGGAAGGCTTATTTCACAACTGTTGTTAAAAAGTCTCCCGATTGCACAGTCGATGAAAACATTGGTGTTTCAACCACAAGGTGGTGAAGCTATTTTACGTCGCATGCTAGTTGAAAACAACTTTGTGATCATTCATGAACAACTTTTAGAAGAAGATGGCCTCATTTATACGGTTATCACTGCAAAGCCTGATGAAATGATGACCTATACAGCGCTTGATATCACATTCGGGCCTATTTTGCGGCAACATGTTCAAGATCCGTTATTTATTAAAAAATGGGAGCAAGAAATGGCAGCCATTGATCGGGTCGTGCGTGAAATTCCAGCTGGGAATGAACGCAAGCAGGCCTTTCAAGAACAACAACAACGGATAAAGGATGTGTTAGCTGGTGTTATCAATTAAAGATGTGATCAACTTTTTAGAAGCGAAATTCCCACCGGACCTTGCTTATGAATGGGATAATGTCGGATTGCAAATCGGTGATGTGACACGTGAAATAAAGCAAATCATGGTTGTGCTTGATGCCACAACAGCTGTGATTGATGAAGCCATTCAAAAAAATGTTGAGTTGATCATTACGCATCACCCCTTTATCTTTTCACCTGTTAAAGCCATTGATTTAAGCACCTCACACGGGAAAAATATTCAAAAACTGATTAAAAACAACATAACGGTGTATACGATGCACACCAATTATGACATCGCATTTGGTGGGATGAATGATACGTTGGCTGAAGCCATGGAACTGCAAGATGTACAGCCATTTGCGATGGTTGATGATGTCCATGGTTTGGGGCGAATGGGTGTTTTAAAAAAGCAGCATGAATTTTTAGCGTGGGCTGATGGCTTAAAAGAAAAGCTTCATTTAACTGCCATCAGTTATGTGCAAAGTCAGCCATCTGTTGAAAAAGTTGCAGTGATTGGTGGTAAAGGTGAAAAGTATCTTTATGAAGCCAAAGCAATGGGGGCTGATGTTTTAGTAACAGGTGATGTGACGTATCATGCAGCATTAGATGCGAAAGAAATGGGTTTGAATTTGTTAGACATTGGCCATTTTTCAGAAGTGATCATGGAAGAACAAGTTGCAGTGTTGTTAGCTGAACAGTTTGCTCATGACATCAAAATCTTGCAACCAACGCTGTCTCAAAATCCCATTGCGTTTAGGTGTTAAGGGTCTATTAAATAAAAGTAGGTGTAAGAAGTGTTAGAACAATTAAAAGAGCTGGCTCAAGTAGCAGAAGCAGAAATTAAAGCAGTCGGAACGCTTGATGAATTAAACGATCTAAGGGTTAAATACTTGGGTAAAAAAGGGCCGATCCAAGAAGTAATGAAAAACATGAAATCATTAACGCCAGAGGCGCGTAAGCATGCTGGACAAATTTCAAATGAGGTAAAGCGTACTTTATCTGATGCGATCACTGTTCAAAAAGAAGCTTTAGAACTGGCAGAGATCACCAAGCAATTAGCGGAAGAAACCATTGATGTCACGCTGCCAGGTAAGAAAACGATGAGGGGTCGTTTGCATCCTTTAAATGCCATTGTTGCAGATATTGAAGCATTTTTTATTGGGCTGGGCTATCATATTGCAGAAGGCGCAGAGGTTGAATCGGATCGCTACAATTTTGAATTGTTAAACTTACCACAAGATCATCCAGCAAGAGACATGCAGGATTCATTCTACATTGATGTTCACCATTTGTTAAGAACCCACACGTCACCGATTCAAGTTCGGACTTTAGAAAAAGCATGCGGGCAGGGACCTGTTAAAATTTTATGCCCTGGAAAAGTTTATCGTCGTGATGATGATGATGCGACGCATTCTCATCAATTTATGCAAATTGAAGGATTGGTTGTTGATACGCATATTACGATGGCTGATTTAAAAGGAACCCTTGAAGCTTTAGTCAAGCATTTATTTGGTCCTGAGAGAGAGATTCGCATGCGTCCCTCCTTTTTCCCGTTTACAGAACCATCTGTTGAAGTGGATGTCAGCTGTTTTGCTTGTGGTGGAGATGGGTGTTCAGTTTGTAAACAAACGGGTTGGATTGAAATTTTAGGCGCTGGTATGGTTCATCCGAATGTCTTAAAGATGTCTGGTTTTGATCCAGAAATGTACCAAGGCTTTGCTTTTGGGATGGGCGTTGAACGCATTACCATGCTGAAATATGGGGTTGAGGATATTAGGCATTTTTATACCAATGATTTGCGGTTTTTAGAGCAGTTTAAGTGATTTTGTTAGGAGCGGATAATAATGTTAGTCTCATTAAAATGGTTAAACGAATATGTCAAAGTCGACGATTTAGATCCGCAAGCATTAGCAGATTTAATTTCACTGCATGGTGTCGAGGTGGAGTCGGTGAGCAAAGTAGCAGAAGCGACAGGCATCGTCGTTGGCTATGTTGAAAAAAAAGAGCAACATCCAGATGCAGATAAGTTGTCTGTTTGTCAAGTGAATTTAGGAAGTGAAACGGTACAAATCGTTTGTGGTGCTAAAAATGTGGATGCAGGACAAAAAGTGCCTGTTGCAACCCATGGCGCAGTTTTACCAGGAAATTTTAAAATTAAGCAAACAAAGTTGAGAGGACAAGCGTCAAATGGCATGATTTGTTCAGCCAGTGAGCTTGGGATTGCGGCGCATCATGTACCAGCTGAAATTTCAGAAGGCATTTGGGTGTTACCTGCTGATGCCCCTGTAGGCGCTGATGCCCTTTCTTATTTAGGGTTAGACGATACGATAATTGAATTAGGTTTAACACCAAATCGGATGGATATGCTTTCTTTATATGGTGTGGCAAATGATGTCGCAGCGATTATTGATCGTGAAGTGAAGCCAGTTCCTCGCTCTGAATGCATTCAAGCGGATGCGGATGCATTTCGTGTCACATTTGAGACCGATAAAGTCACTTCTTATTTAGCAAAGTTGGTGAAAAATGTGACCATTAAACCATCAACGTTTGATTTGCAAATGAAGCTGATGGCAACAGGGAATAAGCCCATTAGCAATGTGGTGGATTTAACCAATGAAATCATGTTAACTTCGGGGATTCCTATCCACGCTTTTGATGCAGATAAGTTACCAGCGAAAGAAATAACGGTTCGTGAAGCATTAGATGGCGAAAAAGTGGTCACTTTAGATGATCAAGAACGCTTATTAGAAGCGGGAGACATTCTCATCACAAGCGGTGGTGAAATTGTTGCCATTGCTGGTGTCATGGGATCAGCTTCGTCGGCCATCGATGCGCAGACAACAAACATCGTCTTTGAAGCAGCTATTTTTAACCCGACACAAATTAGAAAAACCGCTACACGCTTAAATCTAAGAACCAATGCTTCAGCCCGCTTTGAAAAAGGCATCCATATCGACCGTTTATATGAAGCAGATCAGTTAATTAACGCAGCCTTTCCAGAAAATACGACGATTAAAACAGGTGTTTTCGAAGCTGAATTGAAAATCATTGACATTTCAGTTGCAGAAATCAATCAAAAATTAGGAACTGCTTTAACAGCTGATGACGTCACAGCCCTTTTAACCCGTTTAAATGTGGCGTTCGAGGTAAAAGATGAGGTGTTAAGTGTTACACCTTCCACCCGCATGTTAGATGTTGTGTATAAGCATGACTTGATCGAAGAAATCGCACGCATCTACGGATTTAATCAGCTGCCATCGACATTACCAGCGATGAATGCAACAGGTGGGTACACTGTCGATCAGAAAAGAATGCAAACATTGCATCAAGTTGCACAGGCAGTCGGCTTGCAAAATGTGATCACTTATTCTTTGACACATGCGCGTCAGTTGGCTCAATTTTTACGAAGTGAAGTGAAGGCTGAGGCGCAAGTCAGTCTATCCATGCCCTTATCACTGGATCATGCTCATTTAAGAATGTCACTGATTCCAAGCTTGTTAGAAGTCATTGCTTATAACAATGCGCGTCAAACGAAGGATGTATTCATCTATGAAATCGGTAAAATACATACGAAGTCTAACGGAAGATATGTTGAAAAAACGGTTATCTCCGGCGCTTTAAGCGGTGAACAAGTGAGGAGTAAATGGCAAAACAAAGTAGACAAGGTCGATTTTTATGCCGCAAAAGGGATCGTCGATGCGTTACTTCATGTGTTGGGATTTGAAGCGATCTATGAACCTGTTACGACAGCATATCCTGATTTTCATCCAGGACAAACAGCGATTGTGACCGTTGATGGTCAAATGATAGGGGTTGTAGGAAAAATACATCCAACGATTAAAAAAGAATACGATTTAAATGATACATTTGTTTTTGAACTAGACTTAGAAGCTTTACGATGCTTTGAAACGACTGATGTGAATTATAGGCGCGTGTCAAAGTACCCTGGTATTTCATTCGATATTGCACTTCTTTCTGACGACATGTTGCCAGTATCTGCATTGGTTGACACCATTAAGCAAGCTGGTAGTCATTTGCTCTCATCTGTCGACGTTTTTGATGTTTATACCGGTGTTGGAATGCCTGAAGGTAAGAAATCAGTAGCGATTAACTTGTATTATCAAGATGTCCACAAGACGTTAACTGATGAAGACATTAGACCCGTTCATGAGAAAGTGTTAAAACAATTAGAACAAGAACATGGTGCGACATTACGAACGTAAATGGCTGACAGGAGTTTGAAAGATGGTTAAGTTAATTGCAACAGACATGGATGGAACGCTTTTAAATGATAAAAAAGAAATGCCTGAACAGATATTTGACATCATTGATCAGTTGCGCGAAAAAGAGATGATGTTTGTTGTTGCCAGTGGTCGCCAATACCAGAGTTTACTGAGGCTGTATGAGGGAATAAAAGATAAAATTACCATCATTGCTGAAAATGGCGGCATTGTCATTGAAGAAGGAGAGATTGTTTTTTCTAACATTGTTGAAATGGAACATGTACGTGAGATTGTCACCACTGTGAATCAAGTTCCAGGATTGAAAATCGTTATTTGTGGGTTGAAGTCTGCTTATTTATTTGAAGATAATATTGAAACAGAATATCCCAAAGAAATGGTAGATTCTTATTTTCCTGTCAGGAAAATCATTAAAGACTTGGATGATTTACCCGAAGGAGAAGCGGTTGTTAAATTTGCGATTTTTGATCCACAACATTGTGCAACAGAAAATATTTATCCCCATTTATCTCATTTAAAAGCGAAATATCACATTGCCGTCTCGGGAAAAGAATGGGTTGACATCATGAATCATGGCATTAACAAAGGCATCGCCATTCAAAAGTTACAAGAAAAATGGCGCATTACACCTAAAGAAACCATGGTTTTTGGCGATGAAAGTAACGATTATGAAATGATGCAACGCGCGTATTACAGTTACGCCATGGCCAATGCTGTCCCGAAAATAAAAGACGTCGCTAACTTTATGGCACCTTCTAATGAAGAAGCGGGTGTCATTCAAATTTTAACAAAATTTTTAGCGATGATAAAATAACGTGTATAATATTTTGAGATTAGTCCACGCTATTAGTGTGAAATCACATTAATAGGAGGACATTGATATCATGGCAAAGAAAAAGAATAAAAACAAAAACAGACAACAGCAACAAGGTGAAGCACAAGCGAAAAAACGCGTAAATCCACAGTTTACACGTGGGCAGTTAGAAGAAGTGGGGGAGGACTTAATGGAAGTTGCTCAAGATGCCAGTCATGAAATTGCGCAAGACGTTAAAAAAGGACTCAAAAAAACAGGTAAAAAAATAAGTAAAACGTTAAAAAAAGCATCTGACTCCATTGATAAAATGAGTGAATAGCAAAAGCCCCCTTTTTCAAGGGAGCTTTTTCATGCGATTAAAAATTTGTAGATCCTTGTGACGATGGCATCGAATAAATGACCGAATTTTTTGAAAATGAAATAGCCTAATACGGCACCGAGTGTATTTAAGATCAAATCATCTACTAACACTAATCGATTATGCCAACCCGTTAGCAAATTGACCCCGAGTTGGAGTGTTTCAATCGATAATGAGACTAGAAAAACAGTTAAGGCAACTTTCTTCAATGCATATTCTTTTTCAGATAAGAGACCTAAGAAAATAGAAAAAGGCAGTAAGATGATGATATTCCCACCAATTGCCCGAAGAATCAAAGGCCAATGAACAGTTGATCTTAAAGTGAAAATAATGGAACGCAAAGGTACCAAATCGACAGCTGATACAATTTCCCAAAATGTAAAAGGTTCTCTATCCATAAAGGCTCTCATAAAATAAAAGCGATATTCTGCACCCCAAATTTCCAAAGGCGTAAATGTGAAACGCAAAACTGAGATGATATAGAAAATGAAAAATACATGGACAACCATTTTTTTATCAATCCATTTTTCTCTTCTTTTCATCGTCGCTACATAATAAATGACGAGCACAATCGCATAAAGTGTCAACCAAACAACGGGTTGAGGTTCTAGTCCGAACGAAGTGAAACCATAAAACTCAGACATAAACGCTTCATATTCACACATGAATGTTTCACATGGATTGTTCATCAACATCTCTAGTGTCCTCCTAGCACACGTTTGGTGTTCGCGAAATGCCATTTACAAAGGTCTTTAAAAAAGGCTTCACCATGTTTTTTAACCAGATTTCTGGCGCAAGTATCGACTTTGGCACTCGCGCCTTTTAAAATGTCCATGTCGAGTTGTTGACTTAACTGCTTCATATAAGTCACAAAAGCTGCTCGGGCTAAAATAGAAGCAGCAGCGACGGCGATGTGAACAGACTCTCCCTTTTTAACAAAGTACACATTTTTCTCAAGAATATCAGGCTTTTTAGGCAGTTGGTTTAAGTATTTAAAATGGTTTTCTTTGCTCGCAAACTCGTCGACAATCAGATAAGCGGGGTATTCGGGTAAATGACGGGTTAATTCGCTCAACGTTTTATTGTGCAGAAATGATTTGACGACATGGGCATTCAGTCCTTTATCAATCATGGCGTTGTAATATTTATTTTCAAATACGACTGTTTTGTGGGGGAGCATCTCTTTGATGTGACTTGCAATCTCACAAATTCGTTTGTCTGTCATGCTTTTTGAATCTTTCACACCCAGGGCATGTAATGCTTCAATTTGATGGGCTTCTACATAAACAGAAGTGACAACCAAAGGTGCTAAGTAATCGCCTACGCCAACTTCATCACTGCCAATGGCGCTTAAATGTTTAATATTTGTTGGTAATGTCATCATTATCATGTCCTTTGTCTATTAAAAATACCAATCCTGTGGTATAATTATACCATTAAAGGCAAAATTTTCATAGGGTATAGGTGGAATTTATCGTGAGTGCAGAACAAATATTAGAGTTTGATAAAGTTAAAGCACAGTTAAGGACTTATTGCCAGACAGCATTAGGTCATGCAATGGTCGATGAATTGCGGGTTTTAACGATAGAAAAGCAAATTAAGTATCGATTAACCGAGTCAAATGAGGCGTTAATGATCATTCGGTCAGTGGATGTGGTACCATTAGGTGGCGTCCATGATATTTCCGAGCTTGTCCGACGTGCTGAAATCGAATCCGTTTTAAGTGCGCCGGATCTGCGCGCCATTAATCAGTTACTACAGGTGATGAGTGGGCTTAACCTGTTTAAAACGCGTCTAGAAGAGGCTGCATTGGAAACCCCTTTGTTTGATAAGCAATTGGAAGTTGCAACGCCGATTCGTCCCTTACAAGCTGCCATTACAGCATGTATTGACGATACGGGCACTGTGTTAGATGCGGCATCACCTGAATTACGTGGTATTCGTCGTGCGATTCACGCCATGGATGGGCAAATTCGTGAACGCATGAATCAGCTTTTAAATGCGCGTAAAGACAAGTTGACAGAACCGTTAATCACTTTGCGAAACGGTCGATTGACTTTGCCTGTTAAAGCAGAATTTAAAAATACCTTCAAAGGCATCCTTCATGATCAGTCTGCAAGTGGACATACGGCTTACATTGAACCGGCTGAAGTGGCCGCGTTATCCCATAAACTTCAAGGCTTATACGTGGAAGAAAAGTGTGAAATAGAACGTATTCTCCGGAGGTTAACTGTGGAAGTTGCACAGCATGCAAAAGCGTTAAATTTAAACACAGATGTGATTCGACAATTGGATTTTATGTTTGCAAAAGGGCGATATGGTCTGTTCCTTGATGCCATGATGCCTAGCCTTTCAACCAATGGTGGATTGAAATTGATTCAAGCGCGCCATCCTTTAATCGAGCAGCAAGCAGTCGTTGCTAATGACATCGTATTGGCACCTACAGCGAAGGCGATGGTCGTTACAGGGCCGAATACGGGTGGGAAGACAGTCACATTAAAAACCATGGGTTTGCTCTCTTTAATGATGCAAAGTGGCCTTTTAATCCCAGCGCATGCGTCTAGTGAAATGGTTATTTTTGGTCAAATTTTTGCGGATATTGGAGATGAGCAGTCGATTGAACAAAATTTATCCACTTTCTCATCTCATATGACGAATATTGTACAAATTACGAACAGGTTAACGCCCAATAGTTTGGTTTTATTTGATGAACTTGGTTCAGGGACTGATCCGAAAGAAGGGGCATCTTTAGCCATGGCGATCTTGGATTATGTGAAGATCCGAGCGAAACTGACTGTGGCAACCTCTCACTATTCGGAATTAAAAGCGTATGCTTACGATGCCGATGATGTCGTGAATGCTTCGGTTGAGTTTAATGTTGACACGTTGTCGCCGACTTATCGGTTGTTACTGGGGATTCCAGGTCGTTCAAATGCGTTTGAAATTTCGAAAAAATTAGGCCTTCTTGACGTGATCTTAGCACAAGCAGAAGCAGGAAATGCAGCCAATCAAACAGAAGTGAGTGAGCTGATTCGCAAAATTGAAGACAAAGGCTTGGAACTGGACCAGCTCCTTCAAGAAACGTCGATTCAAAACAAAACAGCTTTTGCTTTGAAAAAAGCGTATGAACAAAAGCTTGCCGATTTCGAAAAAATGCGAGAAAAAGAAATTGAAAAAGCCCGTCTTGAAGGGGAGCAAGCAGTTAAAGAAGCGCGTGAAACAGCCGAACGAATCGTTAAAGAGTTAAGAGAAACGCAGAAAAATGCCAAAGTGAAAGATCATGAACTCACTGAAAAACTGGCTGTGTTAAATGAGCAAGAAGCCCGTCACAAAGCGAAGTTTAAGAAAAAAGCCAACAATGCGAAGCCCCTTGAAGCAGGAGATACAGTGATGGTGCTTTCTCTTGCACGTCAAGGTGAGTTAGTTAAGCTGAATAAAAATGGAGAATGGACTGTTGCCATTGGGATCATGACAGTCAACATTAAAGCTGATGATCTGCAATATGTGAAACCACCTGGAAAAGCGAAGAAAAAGTCAACTGTTCGCGGTGGCAGCATGTCGGTCAAAGGGGCAACAAATGTGCGTTCAAGCGTCGATTTACATGGACTTCGCTATGAAGAAGCCATGTATGTCCTTGATCAGTATTTTGATCAAGCTTTACTTGCCAACTACGACACCATCACCATTGTGCATGGCTATGGAACAGGCGCACTTCGTAAAGGGGTACACAAATATTTAAAAGGCAATAAATATGTGCGTGACTATCGTTTCGGTGGTGAAGCTGAAGGAGGGATGGGGGCAACTGTTGTGACGTTGAAGTAAGACTGGATTTAGAAAATGGAGTGATTTTTAATGTGTCAAAAAAATAAGAAAACCTTTTATATTACAACGCCTATTTATTATCCAAGTGGTAAGTTTCATATTGGGACGGCTTATACAACAATTGCAACAGATGTGATGGCAAGATATAAACGGCTAAGGGGCTATGATGTTCGTTTTTTAACAGGGTTGGATGAGCATGGCCAAAAGATTGAAGAGAAAGCGAAAGAAGCGGGAAAACCACCTAAAGTCTATGTAGACGAGATGGCTGAAATGGCAAAAGCGTTGTGGAAACGACTGGATATAACCCATGATGATTTCATTCAAACAACGGAAGTGCGCCATCAGCAGTTGATGGCCAACATTTTTTCGAAATTTGTAGAAAATGGTGATATTTACAAAGGCGAATACGAAGGCTTGTATTGTACCCCTTGTGAGTCTTATTACACAGAATCCCAGTTGATGAAAGGGATGTGTCCAGATTGTAACCGAGCAGTTAATCGCGTGAAAGAAGCATCTTACTTTTTTAACATGAAAAAATATGCGAATCGTTTGATTCAATACTATGAAGCACATCCCGACTTTATTTCACCAGGATTTCGCATGAATGAAATGATGAATAACTTTTTAAAGCCGGGCCTTGAAGACTTATCTGTATCACGGATGACATTTGATTGGGGGGTTAAAGTCCCTAATGACCCGAAACATGTTATTTATGTTTGGGTGGACGCATTAACCAATTACATTACAGCATTGGGATATGGCAGTGACGATGACGCCTTATTTAATCGCTATTGGCCTGCTGATGTTCACGTGGTCGGAAAAGATATTGTGCGTTTTCATACGATTTATTGGCCGATTTTCTTGATGGCACTCGACTTACCATTACCGAAGCAAGTGTTTGCTCATGGCTTTTTCACAGTAAACGGTGAGAAAATGTCGAAATCGAAAGGAAATGTGCTTGATCCAGACATGCTGTCGAATCAATACGGAGTTGATGCTGTGCGTTATGCACTCCTTCGCGATTTGCCTTTCGGACAAGATGGTGATTTTTCATCTAAAGCTTTTGTAGAACGCATTAATTTTGATTTGGCGAATGATTTAGGTAATTTATTAAATCGAACAGTTTCCATGGTGAACAAGTATTTCAAAGGTATTGTTCCTCTATATGCTGGATGCGTGACAGCTTTTGATGGTGAATTGGAGCAGTTTATTGCTGAGACCGTCCAAAAAGTTGAGCTGAATTTTGAAAAAATGCAGTTTAGTTTAATTTTATCTGATATTTGGGCATTGGTGTCTCGGACGAATAAATACATTGATGAAACAGCACCTTGGATCTTGGCGAAAGAAGTCGAAAATGAAGCCCAATTAGCAGCTGTTATGCGTCATTTAGTTGAAAGTCTGCGTCAAATTGCCATTTTAATCGGACCCTTTATGCCAACGACGACCCATCAAATGTTTGAACAACTGGGGATAAAAAATGAAGCTTCCCAAACATGGGCAAGTTTGAATCAGTACGAAACGTTACCTGAAGCAACGACAGTCATCAAAAAAGGAATTCCCATTTTTCCACGACTTGAAATCGAAGATGAAGTGGCCTATATTCAAGCACAAATGAGCAAAGATGCAGACTTCGTCGAACAGGTTGACAAGGAAGTCGTTGAAAAAGGAGAAGATGCGCCGACCATTGGTATCGAAGATTTTACTAAAATACAATTAAAAGTAGGACAAATTAAAGCTTGTGTACAACACCCGAAAGCAGATCGTCTATTGGTTTCACAAGTCGACTTAGGTGATGAGACCCGTCAAATCGTTTCAGGAATTGCCGACCATTATGAACCAGTTGAACTGATTGGGAAGAAAGTGGTTGTGGTGACCAATCTAAAACCTGTTAAACTCCGTGGTGAGCTGTCGGAAGGCATGGTTTTAGCGGCATCGGCTGATGGGAAATTATCATTACCTGAGCTCATTGATGAAATGCCTAATGGATCAGTTGTGAAGTAAATCATGCCATAGAAACTCAAACTTGATTTTTCACTTCAAATAAAGTGACAGGAGATAGAAAAATGCTTTTTGATACCCACGTCCATTTAAATAGTCACATGTACAAAGATGATTTAAAAAAGGTGATTGCAAGGGCGCTAGAAGCCGGTGTTACAAAGATGGCTGTCATTGGCTTTGACGCAGCTTCCAACATGCGTGCCATTGAACTCGCACAGCAGTATGCATGCATTTACGCCGTCGTTGGGATTCATCCAAGCGATGCGAGAAGTGCGACAGCGGCAAGTTGGCCATTGTTACGTGAGCAATTACAACATCCCAAAGTGGTTGCCCTTGGTGAATGTGGGTTTGATTATTATCATGACACCAGTTTTAATGACATTCAGCGTGCAGTTTTTAAGCAGCAACTGGCTATCGCAAAAGAGCTGGATGTGCCCATTGTCGTTCACATGCGAGATTCAGTACAAGATACGTATGACCTGCTATGCCAAGAAGGGAAAGGGCTAACAGGCGTCATTCACTGCTATAGTGGAGATGTCGCTATGATGCATCAGTTTTTAGAACGAGGCTTTTACATCGGTCTAGATGGCCCTGTGACATTTAAAAATGCCCACAGTGTTCACGAAGTAGCAAAAGCGGTTCCTATTGAACGCTTGGTCATTGAAACAGATGGTCCCTATTTAACGCCATCGCCTTATCGGGGTAAACGTAACGAGCCGGCTTACGTGCGCTATGTCGCTGAGAAAATTGCTGAATTAAAAGGAATGACTTATAAAGAAGTCTGTGACATCACCACTCAAAATGGTTTAAACTTATATCGCATCAAAGAAAGTTGAATGCACGCCAACCATTAAAGACGAAAAAACAAATGTTAGCTTTAAAGGTTAACACTTGTCAGACTGTTGACGAACCAACTTTGATGTGATTGTTTGATGTAACCTTATGAACAAATAAAGCCAAGAAATGAGATGCAGCGGAGCATTTAATTTCTTGGCTTTTTTCTTGATGGGCTAACGACCAACTTCAAAATCATTTATCAAAAACGACCAACCTTGTAGAATCCACCCATGCGAAGTTAGAAAGCCATGTACCCCAGTACGTAATAAGCTTAATAGATCGTATCACTCACAAAAAATATTCTGATGATTAGCAATCTCATACAGACTGTCTACATCGGTTTTTATCTTTTTATCGCAGAATAACCTAAATAAATCAAATCGTATTCGATAATGCTTGCGGAGCTATGGAAAATACACACAATACCTTTAAAATTGTAAAAACAGGTAGAAAATAGCCTTAAAAACTGGTAAAATTATAGATAACGTTTCACAACATATTTTTACAATGACCAATGATTCCAAAATCAAATGAGAGGAGTAGATTTCAAAATGGAAAGACCATTTCGAGCTAAATTGTTAGACAAAGAAATTTTAGAAAAGAGAAAACAAGCGTTAAAGGAAAAATATGTAGCTTTGGAGGAAGGTGTGTACCTTCAAGGCGAGATTAAAGCATTTGAAAGACAGGAGATTTTAAATATTATATCCATCATGATGCCAACGGATTTTATGCCAATGCCAGAAAATTATGCTAAAGTTAAGTATCCATCAGAGTTTCGCCCAGAATGTATCGCAGCCAACGTCAGCTTAAATGTAAATATGGGATTTACGACATTTCCTAATAACTTGAAGAATAAAGACCCTGAACAAATGACAAAACGTGTCAGAGAAACGTTACACTTAGAGCAAGCAGGCTTAGATTTTAGTGAGTGTGAGAAATTAGAAAATATAGACGGCTATTGGTTTGGGTTTCGTAATCATGGAATGGATCAAGATGTCTATAATATGCTACTTATTATAGCTGTCAATCAGAAAGTCTTACAGATTAACTTTAACTGTCCCATCAATGAACAGTCGGATTGGAAAAAAGTTGTTGCGAAAATGTGGGAGTCTATAGAAGCCATCAAGGAAGAAGGAGTAAAGAAATGAGAGCAATTCAATTAAAGATAGATCCATTCGAATTTATTAGTATTTTGAAGTGGGATTGTGTAAAAGAATTAGGTGAGCATGGTGTACTTCGGATACGAGGGCTGGTCGCTGAGGATCACCGCTTATCTTATCATAGACTAGCAATGTCTGAAACTTGGGTCTGTGGTTCAGCTATTGATGAAGATGATGAAGAAATTGTTCTTTTTCAAGGTGTTTTAACTAACGTATCTATTCATTCAGAACATGAGCTACATACGATGGAAATTGAAGTCATGACAGGCTCATTTTTGCTAGATCAAGCACGCCATATCCGCACATTCCAAGATAGTAGTTTGTCATATGAATCTTTATTAAAAACTTGCTTAGAACCAGAAAATGGATGGGCAATTATTCGTGGTCAGAACAACCCATTAATTGGTCGTTTTTTCGCACAGTATAAAGAGACAAATTGGTCATTTATCAAACGCTTAGCAAGTGGACTGGGGATTCCCATTTTACCTGAATTTAAAACGAAAGGTAAAAGATTGTTTATGGGACTTAACGATCAAGGTAAAAAAGCTGAAATCATAGCTAATAATTACACAGTAGATACAACACATAATTCAAGTCAAGTTGGAGAAGTTTATCAGGTGACATTAAGAGAAATTCATGAATTAGGCGCATTTGTTTCATTTGAGAATCAAATACTAATTGTAGGAAAAGTAGAGAGTAAACTACAAGGTGCAGAACTTTGGCACACTTATACCCTCTTTAATTCAGTATCAGCATCTCATTTGGCATTTAATTACCCGAAGCTTAGTGGTGTGTCACTAAGAGCATCTGTGGTTAATGTTCAAAGAGATCGTGTGCAAATAAAGGTTCATCAAGATGAAAATAATCAAAATTCAGGACATAGATGGTTTGATTATGCCACCGTGTATTCTACTCCAGAAGGTCAAGGCTTTTATGCGCTTCCAGATGAAGGAGATGAAGTGCGTCTCATTTTCAGCGAAAATAATGAGTTAAGTGCATATGTGGCAAGTAGTGTTCATTTAAGCACCGAAGGTGGGAGACACAACCCAGACCACAAATCTTGGAAGAATAAGCAAGGCGTAGAAATATTAATGACACCAGATGAGTTATTATTGACACTTCCGGATCGTTCATTTATCCAACTATCTGAAGCAGAAGGTATCAAGATCAACAGTGATAAAGCCATTCAGATTGGGTCTGATCAGCAAATTCGGATAAATAGTAAAGATGCAACAATTTCATTATCAGCTACTGACCAAGTGAGTATTGAGCAAGGATCATCACGTATCAATATGAATGATGCCATTGATATTTCAGGTGGCAAAATCAATATGAACTGATAAAGGTGGCAAAAGCATGAAACGACGACAAGAAATGGTTAATCACATTACAGAATTAATGAATGAAACTACGGAGAAGCGAAAACAAAGATGGCATGAGTTAGATTATGAACCCATTAAGTCACAGCTACAAAAATTTCTAGGATATCTAGAGGATCCTACTCATAACATCGTCATTTCGTATTTAAAAAGTAGCTATGTTACAAATAGTCATCACTTTAAAATTGCAATCTATGCAAAAGCGCCTTTTGTTGAATTATATCCATGTTGTGAATATATTGATATGAAGCTCTTATTTTCAGGTGTTGAAGCAGATATAGAACTATTCGTAAAAGAGCTACGAAGAAAGTTTGCTCATTTTTTAAAAAGTGAACAAGAAGAAATACGTAGGTATTATATGGAGCTGTTATATGTGGAAAGTGAATTAGTCTTTAAGCTGATTCTTGCTCAAATATATAAAAACGAGAAAATGCCGTCCATTCTATTTGGTGCAGAGCTATCTGAAGTTAAGCCAATTGAAATGGAGGTACTTTTGATATGAAATACTTTATTTTAGCGTTAGATCAAGCGTACACTGCACCACGTCCACAAAATTGGTATGGGAAATTAGATCCTAAGGTGTTAGATGGGAAAAAGCACTACCAACTTCCTCAACGGATGATCTTTCAAATTGAACAAAATATGCAAACTGTTTGGACAGATATGATCGCTTTTCCTTGTTTCATGGTAAGTGACGAAGCGAGAAATATGATCGGGCTATACGAACCAAAGCTTAGATTTCTACGTGTTATTTTCTCAGATAAAGAAAAAATGGAAAGCAGAGCTTATCATATTCCCTTTTTGCTAGGTGTAGATGCTTTAACGGCAAATAGTAAATTCAGCCATCATAAAAGTCAAATTCATCACGCAGAAATTGATGCTAGTACCATGAAAGATAGAACGATTGTCCGCATAACCAATGTGAATCAACAAAACTGTATTTTAATTCGTTCTGATTTGGCAGAAAGTCTGTTGAGTAGTGATTTAATTGGCATTGGCTTGAAAGAAGTTGATGTGGTGATTCCACAACCTGAGGAAAGGAGCAAGCTGTAGATGGAACGAATTATATGTAGTGAAAGTATCATGATAGAAACTAACTTACCCATCCAGCGTTTATTGGATATGGAAATAAAACAGCAATTAAACGATCATGGCAGATTGCATTTTCAAATTGTCATTGACTACGACAAGCAACAAGAATTTATTAAAAAGAGCTATTTCAACGAACAAGTTCGAATTTTTGATAATAGACCAGACGAACCTGTACTGTTGTTTTCTGGAAAAATTACATCTATTTCTCGTGATAAAAAAAATGATGTATTGACAGCTTCTATCCATGTGATCAGTTACACCATTGATTTAGATCATGGGAAAAAGCGACGCTCATTTCAAAATCCAGACATGACATTTGAACAAGTCGCTCACCAAGTTATCAAAGATTCACAAGCTAGATTTATCTGGCGATTAGCTGATAAAAAGATAGATCGCCCTTTTATTCAGCTTGAAGAAACAGACTGGCAATTCTTGATTCGTTTAGCGAGCCACTTCAACTTTCCATTACAAGCAAGTTCTCTGTCACATCAACCCAACTTTTACTTTGGTATCCGTCATGGAAAGGAACAAATCCTTAATGAAGCAGAGATTTTGGAATTTGGTAATAGTCGT
Organism: Defluviitaleaceae bacterium; assembly: GCA_009778135.1. Taxonomy (GTDB): domain Bacteria; phylum Bacillota_I; class Bacilli_A; order MOL361; family Turicibacteraceae; genus WRKJ01. The sequence continues at coordinate 6,211 of WRKJ01000084.1, read as the reverse complement.
AGCTTTTATCAAAATGGTGGCTATGTGGCAGGTGACAACAGATATGCCTATGCGTATCTTAAAGTTAAACATCAAGATATCTGGGAAATCGGTGACTACGTTCAATTTCAAGGAAGGCAGCTTACCGTCGTTCAGTGTGAAATAAAATTTGAAAAAGGTAGAGTATCTTTTATTGATACATTAGGAGATCGTGGACTACTTTATTGCTCAACAGTTTACAACCAAGCACTGTCTGGTGTACAATTACAAGGAACGATTAAAAATGTACAACATGAATCTGTGTTTATACAATTTAACTTTGATCATGTTGACCAAGCCGATTACCCATGGGAATGGACACCCGAAGTCGGCAATTTGTGCTACATCATGCCAGAAATTGGCTCACGGGTTATCGTAACCTTTCCAAGCAATGATGAGAAAGAGGCAACTGCAACACATTTATTAAGAAGCAATGGCAACTTTATAAGCGAACAACATAGATGCTTTTCAACGATTCATCATCAGCTACTAGGGTTGTATCCAGATGAACTGTTACTACAAAACCCAAGCAATAAAATCAGACTGAAAGAACAACAAGGAATACAGTTTAACAGTGCTAAAAACATTACAATAGATGCCAAAGGTGATATTACATTAAATGCCAAACAACTATTTGTCCAAGCACCCCACCGAATCCTCATGCAGACAAACGAATCAAATATTGAACTATGTAAAACATTCAATATCTATGCCCCACAAGGTGTAACAACGGATGGTACAGATGGAAATGATTCTGAAAAAGAACAACAGAAAGGAACTTCTAACAGTAAAACGCAAGTAGAAGACGATCATTGGCAATTATCTTATCGTGCATTAGGAAGTGTTTCCAATACAAATCTCAATCAATTAGAAGATGATCATATTGTTCGGTTACATGCGTTAGGAAGTGTACCGAAGCTCTCAGGCAGTCAAGAAATTATTGTAATGAGTGAAGTGATGGCAGGAACACCAGTATCAAAAACATCATTCCCACGGGTTCTGTCTGATATGGAAAACTATACATTTAATGGCGGTTATTATATTTCAGAAGAATAGGAGGTTTGACAATGGAAAGGATAAGGGGAATAGCACAAATAGAAGAAATTGGTGAACATTTAAAGGAAAAACCACCAACTCGTGAAATGACACCAGAGGAAAGGCAAGCTATTCGAGCTAAAATAATAGGTGCAGCCCGTGATGAATATACAAATAGATCAGCAAGATTTGTTGTAGAAGGGGCTAAAGTTGTATGTACTTCTATGGAAGAACCAGAGAGCCAATCTCGAATGAAAAGATTAGATGACGAAACAAGACGATCACGTATACCGGTGGTATCTAAGAGACTAAGAAATAGAGCAATCTCAAGAGAAACTTCAATGAGGAGACTAATGAATGCTCAAAGATTGATGGGAACATCCCCTTTTCGATTTTCTGGTAGGAAGGAAACACCAGATTGGACTGATAGAACTCGTGTGATTGGTGATGAGGAGAACGAAGTTACCTTTTGGAGTCGTTTTACAATGAATAGTGGTCAACTACTCAACCATTTAGATATTGAATTTGAGCCGCTTTTTGGTATGCCACCTATTGATGATAGTGAAAATGATTCAGAAGATGTTGAAGCTGTAGTAGGTTATTACCAGAAGATGATGAGAAAAAACAAGCTTGCTGAAAAAAAAGCATTGTCTAAAATTCCTGCTGACAGTAAATGTAAATATTCAGCATGTGGAAAATGTAAGCCAGATGGTTTTATTGAACATCATATGTGGCAAGATGCAAGACCTGGATCAGGAGTCGATATGGCAGGTGTTGATACACTTTTAACAAATAGTGCTTATATGTTTTGTCATTATGGGCAAGGTATGTTGTATATTCAAGAAGATGGGCAACATCCTTTTAATGTTGAGGCAGTAAGAGAAAAAGCTAGGGTAGAAGTCGAGGAAGATATAGTTGATGAAAATGAAATTGCATATTACAGAGAAAAAGCAATGAATGATGATTTCACACCGAATTTCGTGCTAGAATCCAATAATTATGAAAATCCTAGACTAACTACTTTTTCAGGTGGCCCAATGACTAATCCACGTAGAATCATTCTTCATCAAACTGCTGGCTGGCCGTGGGGAACCGCAGCAAGTATTCATGCGGACCATCTTAATGTATTTGAGGGTGGTCGTGGAATTGCTTATCATTTTGTTGTTGAAACAGGATTAAATCAACATGGAGATCAAATAGTGGGGGACGCTAGAGTCGTGCAAGGTCGTCCCTTAAATATCCAAGGTTGGCACACTGGAGGTTTGGATCATCCTGCTAGTCAAGATGCGATAGGAATAGCAGTTCCTGGAAATTTTACAGAAGAAGAATTATTATATGGAGTGATCCCACAAACTGATATTAATAAAAATCAAATAGCAGATCGTTTAGTAGAGATTATTGCAGAATGTTTGGTATTATTTCCTCAAATCCCCCGCATTAATTTAGCTGAGAATCCAAGATATCATCCACGTAGGCAACCTATGGAGGGCGTTGATTCAGAAGGTATATTTGGTCATGCGGATGTTGATCCTTCAAACTGCCCTGGGCCTATCATGGGAGATGGGGATATTATCAATCGTGCAATAGAATTGGCAAATCAGCGTGATGGGGGGAGATAATTTTATGAGAAAGCGACGATTTTTATTATTTTTGATTATTATTGTCCCATTCATAACAGGCTGCAGGAATGAAGTGAGTAGAGAAGAGAGTCAAGAAAAAAGAGCAACATTCTGTAATAATAAACATTTATATGAAGAGGATGATCAAAACAAGAACGATTTGATTGTTGATGTTGAAAACGAAGCGTTATCACATACACTCTGGAGTACTATTCAAGGAAATTATGCATGGACAAATTTTAGAAGTGATGTTGTTTATTTTTTTGAATCAGTAGCAGACTTAAATGCGGATTGGATTGTTGATCATCCTTATCCTGAAATGGTAGTAACCAGCCATACGCTAATTACAATGATAGCTTCTTCAACAGCTAATGTTAAAATAGTAGACCCTGCTTTATATCAAGAAATAATTGAAGCAATCGAAAGTGTATCTGAAGAACTACATGCAGACGAAAGGATGGCGGCACTTCTTGATGATTTTAATGAAACTTATACTCGGATTTATGAGAGTACTAGAGCGGATATAATTGTGGAGGGAGCACGAAGACGCCCCTTTGAATATAAGCCGTGGGTGGATTACTTTGATTGGGAGTATCGTCCAGACGAGATGCGCTGGTGGATCGTTGATAGTCTTGAACGTGATACTGAAATTGATCCAGTAGAAAGAAAAGTCAACTATGTTATGATCCTCATGTATTATATGATGAATAATGCTTCTTCAACTTGCCCAATTTGGGTTATGACAGCAGTTAATGATGAAACACGTGATATGATTATGAAAGGACTAGTAGAGAGAATTGTTGCATTGCAAAATGGTGGATTTGATCTTTACAGAGACTACGTCGAAATGCTTACAGATCCAAGGCGTGTATTTGATCCTAGAACGCAAGAAGTTCATGATAGGATCGTTCAACTTATTGAAAAAGATGTTCATTGACGAATAGGATGAACGAAATGATGAAAGAAATACCAGTAAAGAAAACGAAATTTCCCGAGGCATTATCAAGTATGAGATCACACAAGGATTAGTAAATTGTGATATTGTCAAATTTAGTTGACAATATCAACCATTTCTACCAGTACCAACTTTTGAAATTCCAAGATATCCATTTTTTGAATAAGGGCCCTCCAATTAAAACCAGAATACTGGCTATCAACAGTGGGAATTTTTGATATACGATATTATTCTACATTATGATGACACTTGTTATTTGTTTGAAATGGTCATACAGTTGTAGATATATTAAAATATTCTTTTGCGACGCTTTGAGCGAATACCATTAGTTGAAGCTAGCGGTATTTTCATTTTTTCCTTTGAATAGCTTGGGTTGGTACATGGTTTTCCAACTCCGCGTGGGCGGATTCTGAAAGGTTGGTCGTTTTGATAAATGATTTTGAAGTTGGTCGTTAGCCCATTAAGAAAAAAGCCAAGAAATTAAATGCTCCGCTGCATCTCATTTCTTGGCTTTATTTGTTCATAAGGTTACATCAAACAATCGCATCAAAGAAAGTTGAATGCACCTCAACCATTAAAGACGAAAAAACAAGTGTTAGCTTTAAAGTTAACACTTATCAGACTGTTGACGAGCATCGTTCGTTGATGGTCTTTTTATTGTGATGCAAAGAGGTGGTGTGTTGATTTGACAGCTTCTTTCCTTTTGCATGAATCACTCAGGAATGTTATGTAAACATTTTATTCTTGCAACAAACATGGAAAAAGTACATTTACTAGTGTACTGAACACCTATTTATGGTATAATTTAAGGTGCGTCAATTTGCTAACGCCTTTGAAAAGAGCAAAGGTCATCAGCTGCATGTAATTTGACAGAAGGATCGCGATATTATGTTGTTTAAAAAGAAATCGGAATTAGAAGTGCTCGAGGAGATTGTTTCATCAACCGTTGTTGACAAAGAAACCGTTTTGGGTAAACCACTGCCACGGCATGTTGCCATTATTTTAGATGGGAATGGACGTTGGGCCCAGCAACAAGGAAAGCCACGTGTCTTTGGCCATCAAGCAGGCATGTTTAATGTTGAACACATTGCCGAAGTTGCATCTGGTATGAACATTGAAGCCATGACGTTATATGCTTTTTCAACTGAAAACTGGAAAAGGGCAGCCGAAGAAGTGGCCTTCTTGATGAAATTACCCATTCGTTTTTTTGATCGCTTTGCACCCACATTAATGAGACTTAACATCAAAACAAAAGTTTTAGGGAATAAAGAAGAACTGCCAGAAGGGTTACAAACTGCCATTCGTCGTATTGAACAAATGACTGCCAATAACACAGGCATGAAATTGATGATTGCGCTTAATTATGGTGCGCAAGATGAAATAATGGGTATGGTTAAAAAAATTGCGAATAAAGTTAAAGAAGCGGAACTTTCACTTGATGACATTGATTCAAAATTAATCGATGATCATTTGTTAACGAAAGGATTGCCACCTGTTGATTTGTTGATTAGAACCAGTGGCGAACAGCGAATTAGTAATTTTTTATTGTGGCAAATTGCTTATGCTGAACTTTATTTTACTGAGATTCCTTGGCCTGCGTTTAAAGAGGGAGCTTTATTAGAAGCGATTTCTCAATTTCAACAACGAGATCGCCGCTTTGGTGGCGTTAAGAAATAGCAACTGTTTGACGTATTTAAAGAGGTGTTTAGCGTGAAAGAAAGAATCATAACAGCCCTTTGTTTACTGGTTGTTGTTTTGCCCCTTGTTTATTTAGGTGGTTGGTGGTTTATGGGACTTGGGCTCATGGTCACAGGGGTTGCTGTATGGGAAATGATGATCATGCACGACCAGTTGACGAAAGTGCCAATTTGGATGAAAATACCCGTTGTGATGGCAACACTCGGAATTGTTTTTGTGTCAAATTTAGCCTTCGCTTTACTGGTGTTCGTGATACAGTCGCTTTTGTTATTGATTGTCTATGGTGTCTTAAAAAAAATAAATGTTGAAACAGGCTTCTTTTACACGCAAGTTCTCATTTACATTGGATTTTCATTTAGGGCCTTGTTGGTAATTAGAAGTCAGAGTCTACCTTTATTCATTTTATTAATTGTAACGGTTATCTTGACAGACAGTGGTGCTTACTTTACCGGTAGGCTTTTTGGCAAACATAAGTTAGCACCTAAAATTAGTCCGAAAAAAACAGTTGAAGGTGCTATTGGGGGTTGGCTCGCAGGTGTCACTTTTGTCTTTTTATTCGGGTTGAAGCAACAGTTGTTTACAGAGATGTGGATCCTGATCGTATTGGCACTTGGATTGCCGATTTTATCACAAATTGGAGACTTGGTCGCTTCAGCGTTAAAAAGAAAATATGGCATTAAAGATTACGGCAACATCTTCCCTGGACATGGTGGTGTCATGGATCGCGTGGATTCACAGCTGCTCGCGGGTATTTTGCTTTATGTGCTCCTTTATTTTAATGGGTTAGGTTAGTGCATCACAACATAAGTAACCACGCCTATTCATGCGTCTCATTTCCAACGACTGCGTCAACTCGTCCTAATGCTGGTAGCATCCAGTGAATGCT